>NZ_JBVIHM010000043.1:0-53660 GCF_055570295.1 Streptomyces sp. NPDC031265 | reverse complement strand
GGGAGGACTCACCCAAAGACACCAGTGATCGGGGCAACCCTCCGCCTTGCGATCGCACACACCAGACGCCGCCGGGCCCGCCCTTCGGGCGGACGACGCTACTTTCGAAACACGCCCTAGCCGTGTATCGGAACTACTTACACCCGTGGTCCCGGCCCCACTCCACAACCAGGCACCAGCGGGGCCCGGCGATGCCTCGTCCCGGCCGCGATGACCGCGGGCGTAGCTTCGGTCGGGACCACCGCGTGCGGTCCTGGCCGACCCGAAGGCACCTCCGGGCCGGCCCAGGGTACGGGTGTCACCCCGTGCAGTTGACCCTGACAGCGGCCGCCGCGTGATGGGCGTAGGTCTTGGTGGACCCCTTCTTGTTCGTGCCCCGATCGTGCATCATCACCGAGATCTTCCTGGTGCCGACCGGGAACGTTCCGCTGACGTCGTACCAACCTCCTTGATGGGAAACCTGGTTGATGGAGAAAGACCCCACGAGGTTGTTGCTCTTGGGGGTGAAAGCCCGGTACACGCTGTAGTACGTCGCGGTGCCGCCGACCCTCATCACGTCACTGCTGCGCGGAATGTAGACGGAGATACGGCATTGCTTGGCGTCGGCCGAGGTGTCGAAGAGCCAGTTGACCGAGTTGGCACCGTCCCCCGAACCACCGGACATCGGCATCGACACATACCGCCCGTCGCAGCCCGAGCCCTTGTAGCCACCGGTCGAGCTGGACCAGCCCGTCCGCTTGTCGCTGACGTAGTCATGCATCTGAAAGCGCTGCGGACCCGAGCAGTACGGTCCGGCGATGGCACTGAACACCGTGCCAGGGCTCTGGCCCACCGCGCCCCTGGACCCGCTGGAGCCCGATGTCTTGGTTCCTCCCGAGCCGCCACCGGGCTGAGAGGAGGGCGACCCGCCCGTCTGGGTCCGGGATTCGCCCCCGCTACCGGTGCCGGCCTCCGACTTCGACTGCCCTGCGGGGTGGTCACCCGTAACGCCGCTCCCGGCGGGCACGCCACCGAGCGCCCGCGTACCGTCACCGGCGCCGCCACCGCCCGTGCCGGTCCCGCCCCGCTGGTCACCGCCCCCGCCCTGTCCGGTGTGCGGCGCCGAACCGATCTCGTCCCCGCGCTGCTGGGGGTCGGTGCCCGGGACGAAGCCGTCCTTCGCCTTACCGCCGTTCCACGCGGCCGCCTGTTCGCGGCGTGCCGCCTGACCGTCGTCACCGCCCTGGAGTCCCGCCACGATGAACGGCGTGGCGATGAGGGCCGCTCCGGCAAAGGCCGCGGCGATGCGCATGGGCCGCGGAACGCGCCCCGCCACGCCTGGGCCGCCCTTGCCCGGTTCGTCACCGTCACCGGCCCCGTCACCCCCGTCGGCCCGGATGGCCGCCCGGACGGCCGACGAGGCGGCGGGCGCGGTGTTCGCTGCGACGGCTATCGGGAGGGGCCCGCCCGCTGCCGCCGGGGCTTCGGCGGCAGCGCTCGCTGCGGCACGCGGTTCCGTGGGCGGTTCTGTGCCGGCCGACTCGGCAGGGGGCTCGCCGGCGGTAGAGGCCGTCCCTGTCTCCCTCTCCGCTTCTGCCTCTTGGGAGGCTGCTTGGGAGGCTGCGCCCGTCCGATCCGGTGCCGCCGCACGCGTCACCGCCGGGGATGTGGCTCCGCCTGCCACTTCGGGCGCACCGATCGCCGCGGTCACAGCTTGCGTCTCGGCCTGAACCTCAGCCTCCGGGACCCCCTCGGCCTCTGGCTCCGGGTCCCGGCCGAGGGTGCCGGGGCGGCTCGGCCGTCCGCCGTCACCGCCCTCGCTGCCTCCCGCTGCCTGGGTCCGGGCGGGAGCGCCTATGGCCCCGGCGGGCGCCTCCTCGTCCAGGCCGGAGCCGTCACCGCCGCGGTACTGGGGCTCCGTTGGGCCGGAGGCGTGCTCCGGCCCTGCGGATCCGAACAGGTTTCTCTCCATCACTCTCATTCCTTACGGGCTTCCCGCCGGGCGGCGGGAAGCCGGGCCATTACATTTCTCTAGGTCAGGCGCGCGATAGAACCCGCCTCAAGCGCCAGGAACTCTTCCAGGTGCGAGGCTGCCGCAGGATCCCTGTTCCGCATCTCGGTAAGCGCGTTGATCAAATCGGCGCCACCCAGTTCGGCCAGCGCGGCAAAAGGCATCCGCTCATTCCGCCGCAGATACTCGGTCCATGTCTTCATGAATTCCGGTGCCATCGCCTCGACGAGCGTGTACCGATCCTGGACACTCAGCTCGTGCAGGACCAAATGGGGTTCCATCACTTGCTCGACGAAATCACTGTTCATCCACCCGGTGATAGCCGCATTGCTGACGCCCAGGAAGCGCGCGAACTGGGCTTTCAGGCCCACCTCCTGACTTCCGCGAACGGTGTTCTTCATCACGCTCCACACCAACAGGGAGTACCCGGTTTGCGCGGAGGTGTTCTCGCGCGAGATTCGCTGTGCGCGGGTCCGGAGATCGTCGTTGCCCATCACAGCCAGGACGTTCCACTGGTACTCCATGGCAAGTTCGTCCAGTTTCCCAGGCTGCCTGGTCGCAACAGACTGCCGAGGAGCCAGCGGCATCGAGGCGGTGTGCATGCTGTTTCCCGTCGGCTCGACAACTTCTTCCACCCACTCCGATTCGCTCTCGGATGCCGTCTCGTAGGACCGGGTCCCTTCCCCCGAGCTCGGAGCATCGCCTGCGGAACTCCGACCAACAACCGATGCCGCCGACCGGTGCGAATATGCGGAGATGAACGACTCTTTCCGCAGCTGCCCGTCCAGGGCCTCGGCGTTGCGTGCCAGGTGCGGCAAGTGACGGGCAAGTGTGTGGAGTGACTGCTGGAAGAAGTTTCCGACGCGGTCGTTGAATTCGATGCCGTGTCCGCTATGCCCCGCTGTGGTGTTCCATTGCTCCTGAAAGTTCGTCAGAGCCAGCCAGCAAGCCGCGCAGGGACGTTTCTGGCCACGAATGACGACCGACGACGGAACGTCCTGGGGCGTGACCTGAGCCCGCGACAGGAGGTGCAGGAGCTTCTGCTCCGCGTGCATCGGGCTTGCCCAGTCGTGGGCCCCGTCCGGCCCCATGACGAGAATCACCCCACCCGCGTATTCCTCATCCATCAAAAACCTGCGCAGGGCCTCCGGTTTCTCTGAGGTCGCCACGGCGTGAACGCGTGCGTTCTCGCCGTGGTCCTGGATCGCTCGGAGGGTGTCTATGACGGCATTCCTCCCCTGGAGTGGACCGCCGTCCTCCTCGATGTCCATGCCCGACACCTGAGCAGCGAGTTTGTTCAGGGCGCGGCTCGAGCGCGCAAGAGTCTCGGCTCGGTCAGCAGCGGTATAACCCAGGAGGTACCGATGGTCGGGCGACCAGTGCAGCAGGTTCCAGAACCCGCCGGCCTGCTCCGCACCTTCGATGAGCCATTCGACGGAGCGGTCGAGGTTGGTGGCGAAGACCAGGCGGTTATTGACCAGCGCCCCCTGCACTTCGACCTCTCTCTTGAACTTCTCTCCGTTCGCGCCGTGTTGCATCTGCTGATGGAGATGGCCGAGCGCGTTCCACAGCCTGATGGAAACGTGGCGCAGCGACTGGGCCTGGCGAGATTCGGTGAAACTACGCGGCTGGCTGACAGTGACCTGGTGTGCGGATCGCCCCTTCTGGGAGAAGTCCGATCCGGCAGTGCTGCCCATGACCATTTCGGTGGTCTCCTTCACCCATGCGGTCTGCTCGGCCCCCAAGGGCGTACGGATGAAGATCCGTCGGGCTGCACGGATACGCTCCCGGGACGTCGAAGGTTGCGCGGGGGGCGGCACGGGGTCGGATGATGGATCGGCGACCCGTATCTGCCCCGTGTCGATGGTGGGCAGCAGGTGCAGCGGCGTATGCCCGGAGCTGGGATTGCCGACCTGGGGGGCAACCGCGCTGACGGCACTGTGCCTGGAATAGCGACGGCGGTCGAAGTGGTTCCTCAGGATGCCTTCCCATCCTCTGTCGGTGAAAGCCATCAGGAACCGCTTCCTGCCGCTCGGCAGGACCACCTCTTGCTGGAGAAGGAGACTGGCGTGCCAGAGGATCCCGTTGCCTGTCACAAGAACGACGGACCCCATTCGCTCGGGTTCCAGGGCTTCGACGACGTGCGCGAGTTGCTCGCGGGCCAGCTCCACCGCCCCGCCCGTTCTCGTACGCAAGAGGAGCCCGCCCTGGGGGCCGACATTCGCCTCGATGATGGTGAGGTGAGCAGAGCTGCCGAAGTTGGTGAAGTCGTCCAGATCGACGTGCTCGTAGAGCCTGCGAATCGCGGCGTGGTCTTCCGCGTTTGCCAGGGACGCGTGATAGCGCGGAGGAGGGTTCCCGCTATACCGAGGCGTGTAGAGCTGGAGATCCGAAAGCCGGAACGGCGTGTCGGCGAGGCCCGTGTACACCGGTGCCGCCTGCGACGACTCGGTGACGGGGAAAGACGAACGCATACCGAGCGGCGCGCCCACCTCTGCCTCGGGGCTCGTGTAGTACCCGACTTCGCCGGGGAGTGTCGCTATCTCTTCATGTTCGAGGATCGTTCCCTGCAGCCCGTCGTAAATGCGTGACGCGAAATCCCCCTCGCGATCGGCATTCACCGTGAACTCGCCCGGGGCCGCGCTCCTTTCCCGTACGCCCGTACGCGTGTCGCCCTCGGCCTGGAGCGCGACGGCTGCGGCCCGCTCGGTCGCCACCGGCTGCTCCAGTCGCGACGACGCACCGGTGGCAGCCGGGGCCGACGCCTCGTCCGTGCCGGGCGCATACGCCGTGACCCATCGCCCGCGTGCGTCCTCGCCACGGGCCAGCAGTGCCAGTACGCCTCCGTCCGGCGCCTCCCCCTCGATCGCCGGGGAGTGGCCCACGTCGCTGTCCGGCGCGTAGAGACGGCGCCCGGGTGCCGCCTTGGCCACCTCGGCGACCACGCTGTTCCCGTCGTTCGTCTGCCCCGTCTTGCACGCCACCAGGACGATGTCGCCCCGCTCGGCCGGTCCCTGGGTGAGAGAAGTGAGGAAACGGCCGAACTGAGCGCCGTCGACGACCACCTTCTGCGACTCGGGCGTCGCACTGCTCAAATCGGCGTCCGCCTTCAACCGCAGCACCACTCCATCCTTGGCGCCGTGCGCGTCGAAGAAGTACGGGCGCGGTGTGTCCGTGCCCGATGTCTCCGGCCGCCAGGGCAGTCGCTCCTCTGCCTGCGTGCCGTCCGGCGACGCGGTGGCCCGGTCAGCGCCCTCGCGCACGCGGTAGTGGCGGAAGGAGTCGGTGGTCGTACGGAAGCGGTGGTAGAAGTCCTCCCGCCGGGCCCAGTCGTCGGCACTGTGCGAGGCGTGGCCGAGGAACTCCCCCTGCGCGTCCCTGATTTCGAACAGCTGCACACTGGCGTAGGGGATCTTGCGGCCGTCCGCGAGGACGAAGACCCGCTCCGACTCCGCCGCCGCCACGGCGGGGTTCTTCTGGCTCCCTTCGGTATCGGGCCCGCTGTGATCCTGGCCCTGGAGCGGCGGCTGGGACGGGGTTTCGGCCTGGGCCGGGGAGTGGGACTGAGCCGGGTTCTGGGGCCGGTTCTGACCGCTGGACTGCCCACGGGACTGTGCCTGCCCCCGGGGTGCCGCTGCCTTGCGGGCCGCCGAGGGCAGGTTGTTGCCGATCTCCCGCAGCGTGCTCCAGTCCGCCGGGACGAAGTCGGTCTGCGCCTGCCCGCTCTTGGCCGCCTTCTCGATGGCCCTCTTCAACTGGTTCGCGGCCTGGTCGAACGCGGTCTTCTTCAATGGCTGGTACTTCGGCGACATCTCGTCACCGAGTTCGCCGACCTGTGCCAGGGCGGTCGCCACCTTGCGCTCCGCAGGCAGGTCCTCGGAGAGCTTGTCGGTCAGGGCGAGGATGTCGAGCGCGTCGCGCCTGCGCTTCTCGGTCAGCTCGTCCTCGGGCCGCTGCCCCTGCGTGCCCTCCCCGGGCGCCGCCAGTTTCCGGTTCGCGAGCGCCACGATCTTGTCACTGAGCAGACGCGGTGCCGAGACAGCGGTGACGGGGACGGTCTGCGTCTCGTCACCGGCCAGCTTGAGCCGGCGCTGGTCCGTGGGGACCTTGCCGAACGTCACGCTGACTTCGACCCCGCCGAACCAGCCCTTGACCGTGCTCGCCGGCGCCTGGGCGCCTCCGTCCGGATTGACGAGCTGCGCCACGGTGGCGAAGATCTGCTGGCGCTGTGCCGCGTCGATGCCGTCCGGCAGGCTGAGCCGCAGGTCCAGGTCCTGGAGGGGCCGTTGGGGGCGGTAGGCGAAGACTCCGCCGCCACCGCCCAGGCTCACCACCGCCTCCACGGCGTGCTCGTCCCGGATGCGCTCGATCAGCAGGCGCTCGATCAACGCCGCTGTGCCCAGCCGGAATTCGGATTCGACGTGCTCGTAGCCCTGGAACGTCTGCTCCTGAGCGTCCGGGGCGGCCAGGGCCGCCGGTGCGTCGCTGTTGAGGGCCAGGGCCACGAGGAGCGTGTCCGCCGCCGAGCTGAACCGGCCTCCCTGGCGCGGGGCTTCGGCCGCGTCCGTGGCCGGCAGGGCCGCGACGTAGCGGTCGCCGTCCTGGTACAGCAACGGCGACGCGGCCGTGGGGGTGCCGTACGTTCGCACGTGGCCGTCCGGGTCCACCACCCGCAGCCCGCCGACCGCGCGGACGGCCAGTTCATGGATGAGCCGGGGCATGGCGGGCGGGGCCGAGGTGTGGGGCCGGTGCAGTACGAGGGCCGTGAGGGCGGCACGCTCGCTGTCGGAGAGGCGGGCGTGGGCGGCGGGCGTCAGGGCGTAGTGGCCGGAGGGCAGGGACGAGGTCGAGGACTGCGGGTCCGCGCCCCTGGTGAAGGGTGCGCCCGGCTCCCGTCCGGCGGCCCGGAGCTCATCCTCGGTGAACGTGGTGCCCGCTCCGGGGAACAGGCGTCGGCTCAGCACACTCCGCGCGGAGGCGCCCAGGACGGTGTCCTCGGGCAGCATGCCTCCCGTTTCGGTGAAGCGGCGCCACCCTGTCCCGTCGAGGGCGACCCCGGCGGCTGCCAGGTCGTCCTCGGTGAACCGATGGCCGCGCAGCACGTCCTCACCGAGGTCGGGGAACTCCTCGACGACCTCCCGCGGCAGACCGTCGAGGGCACGGGCCCGCAGGTCCCCGGCGCCTTCCCCACGGCCGTGCGCAATGGCGAGCGCTTCGAACAGGCCGCCATCCTCGCTTCCGGCGCCAGGATGCGGAGCATCCCCGGGGTGCAGCACATACCTGCTCCCATCGGCCAGGACAAGGGTGTCGCCCTCGCGCGATGCCGCCTGGGTGTCGATACGGCCCAGCGCGGGCCGGTACTGGTGGTCCTGGACGTGCAGCGTCACCTCCAGCGGCGTGAGCCGGTCCGGCGGGGTGAACGTCTGGTGGCCGAGGTCTCCGCGTACGACGGTGAGGTTCAGCCCCAGCAGGCGTGCGGCCAGGACGGGCAGCAGGTCGGCGGCCGCGTGGTTCCAGCCCGCGTCGACGCGGTCGCCCACCCGGCCGTCTCCCGGGCGCAGCAGGTTCAGCCGGGCCAGGGCGAGCCGCTGCTCGGGGGTGAGCGTGAGCGCGCGGGGCAGGCGGTGGTGCGCGGCGGCCAGTTCCTGGCGCTCGGCCGCGGTGAGGGTGATGCCTGCGGCGTCGAGGTCCTGCGCGGTGAACCGGTCGGCGGGGCCGGGCGCGATGGTGTCCGCCAACTCCCGCTGCCAGATGCTCAGTTCGCCATCGGGGAGCAGCTGGTCGGCCATGGCGTGGGCGACGGCGCGCACGGTGGACGTGAGGTCGTTGCCGCGCAGTCCGCGCGTGTCGAGCAGGTCGGGAGCGGTCGTGTCCACGGCGTGGACGAGCGAGCGCAGGAAGCTGGTGCCGCTGCCGGGCTCGGCCGCCGGCGTCTCGACGATGTCGAGGACCCTCTCTCCGTCCGGGGACAGCAGGGTGAGCGGGCGCCCTTCGGGGTCGGCGAGCAGGGCCGTATACCGGCGCGGCTCATCGATGGTTGCCGTGCGGGCCGTGGCGGGCATCGGGTCGGGACGCCAGGGGGCCGGACCAGGCGCCGTGCGGGGGGTGTCGGCGGCGATCCGGGCGGCGTCCCTGGCCGCCAGGAACCGGGCGCGGGCCGCGATTGCCTCCGACCGGGCGAGGTCCAGGCGCTCGCGTACCTCGTCGTACGCCCGTACCGCCTCCCGTACGGGTTCCAGGGCACGCCACTGGCGTTCCGCGGAAACGCGCGGCGTCTTTCCGTGGGCACGGCTCAGCCGCCCCCGGGCGGCCTGCTCGTCCGCGAGCGCGGCACGGTAGCGGGTGTCGGCGGCGCGCCAAGTGCGGGCCCACGCCCGCGTGTTGTCCCGTTCGCGTACGGCGCCGTCCGTCAGGTCGGTGCGGACCATCAGCGGGTCCAGGGTCGCGCGGTGCTCGGCGAACCAGGGCCGCACGGCCTCGGTCACCTCGGCTTCGGTGAGCGGGCCCGGCGCGGTCAGCGGGTCAGCGGCCGCCGGACCGGCCGACTGCTGCGGGCCGGGTGCCGGCAGCGGGTAGTCGGCCAGGTCGTGGTCGGAGGGCTGCGCCACGACGATGCCGTCGAGTACCGCGTCGGCGTCGAAGGGCGCCGGCGCGTCGCCGGTGCGCTGGGCCGGCGGGCGGCTGTGGTGGAGGAGCGTCTCGTCGGCCCAGGTCCGGGCGCGCGAGAGGCGGGTCTGGGCGGAGGCGAGGTCGCGGCGGCGGTCGGCCAGTTGCTGCTGGAGTTCGGCGAGCCGTTCCTCGCGCGAGGCCAGTCGTGCCGCCGCCGCACGCACGGCGGCGGGCAGTGTGTCGTGACCGGTCGCGGCGGATGCCGCCGACGATGTCGGCGCCATCGCGTCCGGTGTGTCGTCGTCCGTGACGCTTTCGCGCCAGGCGCGCTCCACGCCGGCGCGGGCCTGGGTGACTTCGGCCGTCAGGTCGCGCAAAGACCGTACTGTCGCCGCCTCCGCCTTCGCGGCCTCGGTGAACGCCTTGGTCTGCTTCTTCAACGTCGTGGACGCGGTGTCGAGTTCGGGCGTGAGCAGGCCGTGCCGCCTCGCGAGGTCGTACGAGACCCAGACGTGGATGCCGGCCGTCACGGTGTGCTCGGCGGCGGCGGGCGGTCCGACGCGCCTGCTGATGTGGTCGGGCAGGAGGTTCCGCACGGCCTGGGGCACGGCTCCGGTGCGGCGGGTGACCTCGGCGACGTGCCGCCAGTCCACGTCCATGCGGACCAGCACCGCTCCGCCCGCCGGCGGCTTGATGGTGGTCAGGGCGGAGGTACGGCGATCCAAGGTGAGTCCGTCGATCGCGGTGTCCGGCCAGCCGGGTGTGGACACGGTGACGGTGCCCGGGGGGAACGCGACGGACACCGGTGCCAGGCTCGGGCCCGCCGTCAGTCCCGGCTGGTGCACCTGGGTGGTGTCACCGCTGTGCGTCTGGTTGCCCAGGGCACGCCGGCTGCCGCCGATGCCCGCGTCCGGATCGAGGGCGACCACGACCGCGCTGTCGAGGTCGATGTTGGCGAACAACCGCAAGGTGGCGTCGAACCCGCCGTGCGCGGAGTCGGTGTCGTGCAGCCCGAGGGTGAGCCCCTGCGTGAGCACCTGGCGGAAGTAGGCGGCGAGGACTTCGTGGCTGACGGTGTCGGCGTGGACCTGGGCGGCCGCCGCGCCCGGACGGGTGAGGGCGCCGCGGCCCTGGTGAGGGTCGCCGCCTTGGCCCAGCGCCGTCCCCGTCCAGGTCCCGGCCCGGGTGCCCAGCGGCGGGCGGATGCCGCCGCGCGGCAGTGGCCCGGCCGCGTCCAGGACGAACGCCCCGGCCTCGCGAAGCTCGGCGATGCCCTCGATCCGGGCGACCGCCAGACTTTCGGGTCCGGCCGCGAACAGCTCCCTCGCCCGGCGGTACGCGGGCCGCGCGGACCAGTCGGCCAGGGCCCCGGGGGTGCTCGCGTCGATCAGGGTCGGCCGGGTGGAGACGGCGGCAGGAGCGAAGGGATGGTGCACGGAGGGCCGCTCCGGTGCGACGGAGGTCGGCACGGCCAGGGACAGCGGAAGGTGCTCGCGGACCGTGCCCAGGGGGTAGGGCGGGCTGGTGAGCCGATGGCGTCCGCCGTCGACCTCCAGCTGGAAGACGACGGAGAACGCGCTGTCGCCCGACACGGAGATACCGCCGTGCGTCACGGTGGAGGTGGCCGATTCGGTCAGGGTCAGGCCGAGCGTGGTGGAGCGGGAGAAGCCGGCGCGGTCGTCGAGCGCCACGGAGATCCCGGTCAGGGCCGACTGCCCCGGGACGGTGGGGCCTTCGGTGACTCGTATGCCCGCGTCGGTGCCCCGGGCCGCCTTGTCGGTGACCGTGTGCGCCGTGGAGGTCACCTTCGACGCCGACAGTGCGGCGTCGTGCCGCAGCGTGCCGGGGGTGAACGCGGTGCGCCGCAGGGACACGGTCAGGCGGGCGCTGCGTGAGGAGCCGAGGTTCTGACGGGTCAGGCGCAAAGTGGCGCCGCCGTTCTCCAAGGTGGCGAGCAGGCCGCGTATCCCGCTGGGCGACAGAGTGGCGCTGCGCCGGGCGAGGCTGCCGAGCTGGTCCTCTAGCAGACCGGCCGGCTCCAGCCAGTCGGCGTGCCGGGGCAGGCCGGTGCCCACCAGCTCCCGGAACCGGTTGAGCGCACCGCTCAGATCGAGGCTGCCGACGGGGAAGGACCCGAGCGCGGCCAGCGGGCCCGCCGTGAACGGGACGTGCGGCAGCGGGTCGCCGAGCCCGTCCTCGTACAGCCCCAGCGCCCTGGCCTCCTCCAGCAGCATCCAGATCAGCACGCCGTCGGGCACCGAGACGATCCGCCCCCGCGGCGCTCTCACCCAGGGGCCGGTCGTGGGCAGCGCCAGCAGACCTCGCGGGCTGGAACGTGCGGCGAGATGCCAGTCCACGTCCGCCGCGACCAGGGCGAGGGGCCCGCTGTAGGCCACGGTGTGGGTGGGGTTGGCCCCCAGCGCGTGGGTCTCGGTGTGGGTGGTGGAGCGCTGGTAGGGCGTCCAGGAGAGCCCGTAGGCGCCCGTGGTGCGCAGGGCGTCGTGCTGCTTGGCGCGGAACGCCGCGGCCACGGTCACGCCGGCGTCCCGGGTGGCGGCCAGCGAGTGGCCCGCGCCGGTGGTCACGGATCCGATGGCGGACAGGGTGACGTCGCCGGAGTCGACGACGCCCAGCACCCGGGCCCGGCCGAGCCGGGGCCAGGCGCTGACGGACGCGGTGATGTCGGTGAACGCCGTCTTGCCGAACAGCTCGCCGACGTGCTTGCCCACCACCGCGGCGTCGGTGAAGTCCGCCTCGTTGCGGCCGGGTGCGAAGGACTCGGCGAGCGCGTGGGAGGCAGGGGTGCCGTCGCTCCGGTAGACCCATGAGTCGCCCGAGACCTCTGCCAGCAGTTCCCGGGCGTGCCGGTAGACCGTGGCGGGTGCCAGGACGTTCTGGACGATGTGGGGGCCTCGCAGCAGTGCGGGCGTCGCCCGGTCGGCGACGGGCCGCCCGGAGGCCAGCGTCCGCGCCTGCTCGGCGCTCATCGCCCGCACCGGCGCGCCGCCCTCGGTGACGGCGCCACCGGTGGCGGCCAGGGCGGCCGGAACGGCGAGGGTCAGCTGTCCGCCGAAGTCCCGCGCGCCCAGCAGGTCATCGGCCGTGCCATGGGAGATGAACACATCCGCGGCCAGGAGTTCGCCGGTGGCGACGCGTGCCGCGTTGGCGGGCCGGCGCAGGGAGCGGGCCGACACCTCGAAGTCCAGGTCGTAGGTCCACAGATGCTGGCTTCCGGTGCTGCCGATCCCGCCGTCCGGGTTCAACTGCGGCCCGTAGGTGGCCCCGTAGGCGCGCTGGCGGCCTCGGCGCAGGCTCAGTCCGGCGGTCGCGCCGTACGCGTCGCCGCCGAGGATGCCGAGGTCCAGCCCGCCGGACCAGCCCTGGGTGCGGGTGCTGGAGCCGTCGGCGCGGATCGACGACAGGACGTTGTTGGCGACGCCCAGATCATGCTGGGTCCCCGCGAACCGCGGGCCGCGCACGCGCGCCCGGACCTCGACGGTGACGTACTCCTTGAGGGCGGCGCCGAGCCCGCTGTCGCCCACCCTGCCGACGCGGTCGAGCTGGATGCGCAGACCGGTGGTGGTGAGCCGTTCCAGGGCGCTCTCGATCTGCGGCTGCGACAGCGCCTGGTACAGCTTGTGGGTGTTGCGCAGCGCGTTGGCGTAGTCGGCTTCGGCGGAGTCCTTGAGGAGTCGGCCCTCGCGGAAACTGCGCGGAGTGTCCTGGTCGGGCCGTACCACCAGGCGGGGATGGCGCTCCCACAGGCTCTCCAGCACCTGGTCGCGTACGCGCTCTATGAGCGAGGCGCGCCGCACCGGCTCGCCGCCGGTGTCTTGGGGCGCGGCCACCGTGTCGAGGGCGACGACCACGTGCGGCCCGAAGGTGCCCGGCCGTTCGGCGGTGGGGAGGTAGGCGGGCGGACGGGGTTCCTGTGCGGTGTCCGCATGCCCGAGGTCACGCTGCCAGCGGGCGAGCCGTCGTGCCTCGTCGCGCGCCATCAGTACGGACGCGGTCAGATGCGCGGGATCGCCGTCGGCGCGCGGCGAGCGCCAGGCCTCCCCCAGCCTGCGGACCTCGACGCGGTAGCGCACCTCGTAGACACCCGAGTGACCGCGCGTGGTGAGGGTGCGGCCGATCTCGGCGGTGTTGCCGGTGAAGCTGCTCTCGGCGCGCTGCGTGGACCACGTCAGCGCTCCGCCCGCCTGGACGCGAAGCTGCTGTGCCAGGCCGGGCACGGTCACGGCCGGGCCCAGTGTGCCGGTGAGGCTGCCGCCCTGGGTGCTGCGCCGGTCGAGGACGGCGGCGACCCGGCCGGTGTCGGCCTTCTTGACCTCGGTCGTGTCGGACGCGGCGGTGAGCGCCGCCGACATCGGCCGCAGGCGCATCTCGGCGGCGCCCAGCCAGTGCGCGCCGGCCGGGTCCGCCGGGAGCGGTGCGCTCAGGACCGTGGCCTCGGTGGCCGGTCCCAGCAGGGTGCGCAGGCTCTCCGGCGAGAAGAAGGAGTCGAGAGCCCGGCGGGCCGCGCTGTCCGGCCCGGCCTCGGGGAACGCGGTGCGCGCCCATGTGTGCAGGTCGCCGCCGGGAGCGACGTCGAGGGGGACGAACAGGCGGGGCCGGTCGCCCGGGGCGAACCGGATGTGTTCGGGCATCCGGTCCGGGAGCACCGGCCGCACCGCGCTGTCCGGCGCCCGCCACGCGAGCCCGCCGGTGATGCGGTACGCGGACTCCCGCACCGGTCCGGACGGCTGCCCGGAGCGGTCCAGGGGCGCGGCGACGGCTCTGACGTACAGGTCGTCGACGTGGACGTGGCTGCCGTCCTTGCCGACGGCGGTGCTGCTGGTCTGGGCGCGGTGTTCGAAGGCGTACTGGTAGGCGGGTTCCTTGCGGCGCACGGTGACACCAAGGGACGCGTACGGGGCGACAGTGCCGGTCCCCGGGCCCAGCGGGAGGGTGGCGCCGAAGGACCGTGTCGCGCCGAGGGACTTGCTGTCCCCCGTGCCCGGACGGCTGCGGACCTCCGTGTCCACCTTGGTGTCCCCGGCGGCCTTCGCCTCTTCGCCGAGCGGGGTGTAGCGGCTCCAGTCGCCGTAGTTGGCGGTCTCCACGGTCAGTGTGTGCCGACCGCCGTCCTGGGTGGTGATGGTGAAGGGGCGGCCGTGCAGGAAGGTGTGCGGGTTGTCGGCGAGCTCCCGCCGCAGCTCCTCCAGCGCGCCGGGGGCCGGGCGGTGGTCCGCGTGCAGCTCCTCGATCAGCCGCTCGATCCCACGGAACGCGAGCGCGCCGTGCCCCGCCGAGCGGAGGTTGTACGGCAGTTCGGCCCCGTCGTCGAAGCGGACCAGGTCCTCGGGCCGGCGCTCGGGCGCGACCGCGTCGCGTGCCAGCGCCACGGGCCGCTCGGCGCCGGGGTCGTCGCTCGCGTGGACCGCGCGCGGGACGGCGTCCAGCTCCTCGCTCGCCCGCTGCCGTACGGCCTCGTCGCCAAGGTCGGGGAAGCGTCGGCGCACCGAGTACAGCAGCCGCTCGTACACGTCGGCGGAGAGGTCGTCGAGGCTCCGGGGAGGCCGCGGCGGTGCGGTGACCGGTTCCGAGGTGACGGGCGCGGGGCCGGGTACCGGGACGGACTCGGGCTCATCGGGGACCGGCAGCGGCTCGCGTGCGTCCTCGCCCAAGGCGTCGGCGTCACGGGGGCGCGCGATGACCCTCTCGGACTCCTCCAGGCTGTTCCACGTGAAACCCGAGCCACGCCCCTTGGCCGTGGTGGAGGCGTCCGGAGCGGACGAACTCGTGGGCGCGGACGCCGGGGCGCCGTCGGTGTCGGTGTGGGGGTCGGTGTCGCTGTCGTCGGAGAACGGCTCGCGCAGGGTGTCCTCGCCCTCCTCCAGCTCGCCCGTCCGCTCGCTCGTCCGGGACATCTGCCCGATGTCCGATCCTTCGGCGCCACCGGTACGCGAGGGCCCCTGGGACGCGCCGTCGTGCGTGTCCGTGCCGTCGCCGGGTCCTTGCAAGGCCTGCAACCGGGCCCGCATGAGGTCGTCGAAGTCCTGGTCCGCCTGCCCACGGACGACTGAGTCCCCGTCTCCGTCGCCGTCCGAGGGATGGTCCGGGTCGCGCGGCGGCAGGTCCTCGCCCACACCGTCGCCGAGGTCGCGCCCCGCGGCGCCGGGGCCCCGGCCCAGCCGCTCCAGCCGCTCCGAGAGCGTCGCGCTGTCCTTGGCGGCGGCCCGGCGCGCCTCGGTGGACAGACCGTCGAGAGCCTGGTCGATACGGTCGTTGAGCGGGCGCAGCGAATCGGGGGCCCTGAGCGCCCGGTCCAGCCGGTTGTGTCCGACTTCGCGCAGCACCCGGGTCTCTGCCTGATACTCCTCGATCAGCTGCCGCGTGGCCTCGGTGTCACCGGCGGCCTCGTCGAACCGGGACAGCCATGCGGCGCGCTCCCGTTCCGTTCGCTCCGCGCCGACGGGGTCACCCTCGCGAAGGGCACGCAGCTCGGCCTCACGCCGCAACTCCTGCACCCGGGCGTCGTGCTGCCGGTCGAGCCGGTCACGGGCGGCCTGATCGTCGGCGTGCGCGTAACGCTCCACCCACCGCTCGCGCTCGGCCTGCGGCATGTCGACGAGGTTCTGGTGTCCGGCGCGCACGCGCGCGTCGAAGTCGTCGGACTCCTCGGTACGGGAGCCCGACCCGTCCTCGCTTCGGTCCGGCGGAGCGGGCGCCTCGTCCTGCTCCTTCGGCGTCTGGTCGCCGAGTCGTTCGGGGTCGGCGTCGGGGCGCGAGCGGGGGCCCAGCGCCTCCAGGCGTCGGCGCAGCGCGGCCAGGTCCGCGTCCGCCTCGGCGTCCCGCATGCGCAGCGGGTCGTGGCGGCGCTGCAGACGTTCCCACTGCAAGGTGTTACCGGCGTCGTCGGGGCGCAGCTCGGCGAAGCGCCGTTGCAGGCGCATCTGCTCGCGCTCGTCGTCGGTGCGCGTGAGGTCCAGGCGGCGTTCTGTTTCCCGGTCACCCAGCGCGGCCGTACGCCGCTCGTACTGCTCCCTCAGCTCCTCGCTGAGGCCGTCGCGCTCCAACCGCCGTTGCCAGTGCTCCAGTTCACGCTCGCCCGCGCCCAGTTCACGCAGCCGCTCGACGCGTTGTGCGCCATCGAGGCGGGAGAGCTCGGCACGGTACTCGTCGTCCAGCCGGGCCGCCTGTTCGGCCGTCATCTCGGCGCCACGCCGCAACGACCACAGGTCGCTGCGGTCCGGGTCCATGCCGAGGCGTCGCTCGTGGTCCCGGTGGAGGCGGTCCAGGCGCTCGTCGAGCGCCCGCTCGTCCATCGGCTGGTGTGCTGGGTCGGCGTCGGAGCCGCCGCCCCGCTTGCCCAGTTCCGCCCGCAGAGCCCCCAGCCGACGCTCGTACGTGTCGATGAGCGCGGCGGTGTCGTGGGCGGGACGGCCTTCCAGCGCCGACGTCTCGATGTCGACCGCGTGTCCCAGCCATTCGCTGCGGCGCATGCCGAGCTCCGAGACGCGTCGGTATCCGGCGTCGATGTGACGGCGGAAGTCCGCGAGGCGGGTGTCGAGCCCGGCGACGGCGACGTCGCGCTGGAGCGAGCGGAGCCCGGCTGCGGCCTCGGAATGACGCCCGGCCGCGGTGTCCTGGTTGATCTGCTCCACGCGTTCACGGACATCACCCCGGTCCAGACCGGCCTTGCGGGCCTGGGAGGAGAGGTGTTCCAGGGCCCGCGTGACCCTCGCATCAGTCCGGCCGGCGGGGCGGCCGCGAGGCACCTCGGGGAACGCCAGGTCCATCGGCGCGTCGCCCGGCACGTCCGGCAGCTCGACCGGCACGCGTGAGGCCCGGTCCAGGTCGCCGAAGCCGTCTCCATCGCCGTGCGCGAAGGGCAACTCGTCCAGCAACGCGTCCAGTTCGTTCGGGTCGTCACCCTGCGGCCGGGGAGTCTCCGACGCCGCCTCGGGCCCGTCGTCGGCCGGGTCCCGAACGGGGCCGGGCGAGTCGAGGGAGTCAAGCAGTTCCAGGGCCGCCAGGTCCTCCGGCGTGGCTTCGGTGTCGTTCCCGGCCGGGCGCGTGCTGTCCGCCTCGTCGGGCTCCTGCGGCTGCGGCTCGTGCCGCCCGTGCTCGCGCTCCTCGCTCAGCGCCTCCTGATGGGCGCGCCGCAACTCCTCCAGACGGGCGGGGCGGCCGTGGTAGGCGGTGCCGCCGTCGTGGAGGCGGTCCAGACGCTCCCGGAGCCCGGCGTACTGGTCGGGGGCGTCCGGAGCGTCGGATCCCTCCTTGCGCAGCTCGTCCAGGCGTCGGTGCAGCGCCTCGTCGGAGTCAGCTCCGGCGGCCGTGCCGGATCTGCGGGAACCGGCGTCGGTGTCCACGGAGCCGCGCCCGCCGGAGCCGTCAGCGCCGTCGGCGCCATCCAGGAAATCACGGACCAGCCTGCTGCGCAGGGCGTCCGCGCGGGTCCGCGCGGCACGCTCGCCCGCCAGGTGCTCGCGCGCCTCCCGCACCATGGCCGAGACGTCCATGGCCGGGTCGGTACGTACGGCCAGCGCCAGATCGTCCGCGATCTCCCGCACGCCCCTTACGGGCTCGGGGCCGTCCGATTCGAGCGGCAGTCCCACCCCAAGGTCGTCCAGCTCCGCGCGCGAGCGGACCTCCAGGTCCTTCAGGGTCGCGATCTCCCGTAGCGCGGCCGGCGCGTCCCCCTCGGCCAGGGCCTTCTCGACCCGGTCCAGGACCTCGCCCCGGCCCTGCGAACCCGGCGCGGACGGGTCGGTGTCGGGCGTGCTGGGCCAGTCCTCGCCGAGCGATTCGGCCCGGTCGGATCCGCCGGACACCCGGGGACCGCCGTCATCGGCCCCGTCCGGGGTGCGCTGCGGACCGGATCCCTCGGTGTCCCGCCCGGAGCCGCCGCCGGGATCCGCCGGTGACTGCGGGCGGGCGCCCGGGAGGTCCGGCCCGCCCGAGCCGGTCGGCACGCGGGCCGGAGCGGGGGCCGGAGCCGACGCCGACGCCACGGCTGTTTCGGGGCGCGGCGACTCCGCCACCGGGACCGGCCCTCCGCCGTCACCGCCACCCGCCCCGACCGTCTGGGGCCGTACGGGAGCCGACACGGGCCCCTCGTCGCCCTCGGTGAACCCGATGCCGTCGTCATCCGCATCCGGGGATACGAACCTGTCGTCACCATCCACGTTCAGGTATTCGAGCTCCTCGTACTCGCTGTCCGCGTCGGTGTCGCGGCGCTCGTGGTCGGGCGAGGAGCCGTCCTGGCCGTCGCCGCCGTCCGGTCCGTTCCGGTCCGTGTGGTCCGTGTCAGACGTGGTGCGCCGGGCACCGCCGTCACCGCGGGCGGCGGCACCGCCGTCTTCGGTGCCGCCCGAGGAGACGGTGGCGATCTTCTCGGCGGCCGGGACCGGGGTGGCCCCTTCTCCCTCTCCGGAGGCGCCACCCTTGCCCGAACTCCCTCCCGTACGCGGGGACTTGAGGTCCGGCACCTCGGGCGGGACGACGGTGGCGCCGCCCCCGCCCGCTCCGCGCAGCGCGTTGATGCCGTGGGCGACGCCATGGCCCAGGAGACCGCCCACGGCTCCGGCCACCGGGGTGAAACCGGTGACCTTGAACTCGTGCTCGGGGCTGAAGAGCAGGTTGTACATGCCTTCGGTGACGGCCTGGTGCCCGGCGTCCGAACCGATGTTGCCGAGCAGATTTCCGATCTTGTATCCGGCGTCGCCGGGCAGGTGCTTGGCTATGCCGTGCACCAGCGCTTCCGGCAGGTCGTGGGAGAACGCCTGCATCCCGGTGGTCCCGAGCTTGCCCGCGTACGGCTCCAGGACCTCGCCCAGCGACCGCGTCAGCCCCTGCCAACCGCCCTTGCCCGCCCAGTTCGTGACGAACGCCTCGCCGTACTCCCGGCCGAGAGCGCCCGCCGTGGTCTTCCCGAGCGTGGCGCCCAGGTGCTTCTCGAAGATCTTGCCGAAGTCGTTGACCACGAGTTCCCCGGCCATGCCCCGGACCGCCCCGGCGGTCGCACCCCTGGTCACCCCGCCCATAGCGGGGGCGGTCCTGCCGAGTGCCTGGCCGATGTCGCGGCCCAGGTTGCGGGCGACTTCCGGAGTGATGAGGTTGCCGCCGGCCTTGCCCGCCGCGTTCCCTCCGGCCCTGCCGCCCGCGCCGGCGCCGAGGTCGCCCAGCGCGCCGCCCGCGCCCTTGCCTCCCGCACCGGCCGCGCCCTTGCCCGCGCTGCTGCCCAGCCCCCGCCCGCCGCCCTTCGGCAGGTTCTTCAGACCGCCGTCCAGGATGTCGTCCAGGCCACGGCCCGCACCGCCGCCGAAGCTCTTGAACAGCCGCTCGCCCAGATCCTCGGAGAGCTTCTTGCCCAGCCCCTTGCCGAACAGATTGCCCAGCAGCTTGCCGAGCCCTTCGCCGAGCACCGAGAACGGCCCGCCCAGCAGACCGCCGATGGCACCGAACTTCACCGCGTCGAGCGTGAACTGCTTGTTCCACTCCGTACGGTTGCCCATGCCCATCTGGGTGAGCTGGAGGACCGCGTCGAGCAGCAGACCACCGGCGATCCCGATGATCATCTGCAGGACGATCTGGGTGATCAGGAAGCGGGCCAGCAGGATCACCGCCACGCGGAACTCCGCCGCCAGCAGCGCCAGCCATGCCTCCGAGAGGCCTCCGGTGACGGAGAGCAGGGCCTGCGCGAGGGCGATCTGCGCGATCAGCAGCACGAGTTGGCCGAAAATGGCCCACTTGGTGTACTCGACGTCGGCAGCGGTCTTGAAGGCGTTTTCGGCCAGGGCCTCGGCCTCCTTCTTGGCATGGCCCAGCACGCTGTTGTCACCGCCGACGAACTGGTTGGCGTACTCCAGGAAGCCGGTCGCCGTCTCGCCCTCGAAGTCCGCCTGGACCTGGCGGACCACTTCCCGCAGGAGGTCTTCGAGCTGGCCGAACTTCTGGGCGGCTTGCCGGTACTCACGGCTGACCTCGCGCAGCTCGTCCTCGTTCGCCTGCGGGAAGTCCACACCGCTCAGCGTCTTGAGGAACGTCGCCCAGCCGCCGGATATCTCAATCGCCATCGTGTACTGCCGTGGTCCGTCCGTGTACTAACGCCAAGTGGGGGGGGTGTGCTGCCAGGAGCCGGTGCGAGGGGCGGGCCGGTGGGGCCGGACCGCCGCGTCAGCCGTGCAGGCCCTTGGCGATCCGGTCGGCATCCGTCTCGGCGTCGTTCAGGCCGTCCGCCGCGCCCTTGCCACTGGCCCCGAACCGCTCCAGGAGGTCGGAGAACGCGTCGAGCCCGGTGGAAAGGCCCTTGCCGTGCTCCTCGACGAACTTGTGGTACTCCTTCGCGTACGCGTCGTCCCGCCCGCCGGCGGTCTTGTTCTGTACGTTGATGTGCTCGATCAGGGTGTGGAGCTCGCCGGTGATGGTGGACATCTCACCGAACTGGGCGAAGCGTTCGGCGAGGTTGTCGGGGATGGCCATCCGCCCGCCGCCGTGGTTCTCAGGCATCGAACTCCTCCTCGTCCCGTCGACGCGCGGCCGACCGGTCGACCGGCGCGGTGTCGCCCAGCAGACCGGCGGCCAGCCCGTCGGGGCGCATGGCCCGCAGCGGCGCCAGCAGGTCCTCGATGCCGCTGCCTCCGAACAGCCCCCGCGCGAGGTCGCCCTGTTCGCCCACCAGCGGCCGTACGCTCTTGCCCACCTTCGCCGTCATGGCGTCCCGGGCCTCGTTGACGGTGGACTTGACGACGTCGGCGAGCTGGGCGGGGGGCAGCGTGCGGTAGTCCTCGGTGTGGAACTTCAGATCGGTGAGCCGTCCGCGTGTGTCGACGGTGGCGCTCACCAGCCGGCCCCGGGAGGTGGCCGAGGCGGTCACGGTGGCGAGTTCGGCCTGCATCTCCTGCACCCGGCGGGTGTGCGTGGCCAAGTCGGCCATCGCCTCTTCGAGTTGCTGCTCCAACGATGCCATCAGGTGTCTCCTCTTCCTGTCGCGCGGGCGGTGAGAGCCGCGACGGCGTTCTCCAGGTCGGCCACCGACAGACGCGCCGGGGCGGGTCCGGCCGGGTTGACGCAGAGCTCGTAGCCGTCCGGCACCCACGCGAAGACCTCTTCGGCAGGCAGCAGCTGATGGGCGAGCGCGCCGGCGGCGTGCAGATGTGCGGCTTGGCTGAACACCGGGACGACGGGGGTGCCGTCGGGGGCGCAGGCGAGGACCGGGCCTCCGTGGGGCGCGGTGAGCACCGCCAGCCGCGCCTGGACCACGGCGACGGCGATGTCCTCGCGCGGACCGTAACCGGTCGCGGCGAGCTGGGCGGCGGCGTCGACCGGGTCCGTGGGCCGGGGCCAGCCCATCATGGCGGGCGAGGGCCGGTAGGCGGTGTTGTCCTGCCATTCGACGATCTCGCCCCGGCTGTCCGAGCGCCACTGGCCGAGGACGGCCCATACCGGCGGGGCCTCGTCCTCCTCCTCGTGGCGTGCGCGCCATGCCGGGTCGAGCATGCCGAACCAGTGGTCGGGGGCTTGCCGGGCGGCTTCCCGCACGTCGTCGGGGGGCGCGGGCACAGCGTCCGCGGCTCCGCGCGGTTGCGCGGTGGTGGTGTTCATCGTTCCGTCTTCTCGTGGTTCGTGGTCGCGCTCGTGTCTGGGGCTGCCCGGCGGCCGCGCCTCGCTCACCGCCCGATCACTCCGGGCGCGGAGTCCGGCTCGGTGCCCCAGACCTCTTCCTCCTCGGACAGCCACACGTTGGGTGTCCGGCCCGCCCCGGCGCCGCCCGGCGCCCCGCCGCCCCCGCCCATGCCTCCCATGGGCGGCATGTAGGGCGTCCCGGAGCCGGAGGCCCCGCGGCCGAGGGCCCGGCTTTCGGCCGCAGCGACCTGTTTGGCCCGGTCCGCCAGCGCCGCCTCTGCGGCGCTCTCCCCCAGTGCGGCGCGGACACGGCTGCTCATGCCGCTGCTCATGACGGACTGGTTGACGGGGTTGCCGTTGCTGTCGAGCATTCTGCGCAGCCCCGCGCCGCCGGTCTTCGCCACACCCAACTCGCCGCTGGAGGCGGTGCTGACGGTCGCGCGGCGCGGCGGGCCCCAGAGCTCCTCGCCGGACTTGTTGGCGCTGCGGATCAGGCGCGAGTCGGTGTTGAGCGATTCCCGGATCCGGCGCAGTTCGGCGTTCGGGTCCCGCGCTCCGGCGCCGGTGGATATGGCGGCCGGCGGCTGGATGCGGGAGCCCTTGGGAAGGATGAGGGGCTTCTTACCCTTCCCCAGGACGGGTTTGCCGTTCGCTCCCGTGACGGCTCCGGTCCTGGGGTCGATGACGGCGCCCGGTGGAATGAGGATGGGCATGCCCTTCTCGTCCCTGAGCGGTTTGCCGTCCGGGCCGAGCACGACCTGCCCGAAGGAACCGCCGGTGTTCTGGCCGTTGTTGCCCCCCTGGGAGCCGCCGCCCAGGAGATCCTTGGTCTTGGAGCTGGCTCCGCCCTTCGGGCCCGAGCTCAGACTCTTCGGTACGGGGGGCGGTTTCACGGTCTGGTGCTGACCGCCGCCTCCGCCCAGGCCGCCGCCGAGGCCTCCGCCACCGGCCCCGCCGCCCTTCTCACCGCCACTGCCCCCGGATCCGGGCCCCGGCGGGCCCGCCCCCGGGCCGGGCCCCAGTCCCCCGTTGCCCGCCGTCAGGAACTTGCTCGCGTCGTCCTGGGTGAAGCGGAAGGCGAAGTCGGGGTCGACCGTGTGCAGATGCCGGGCGGCGGCGACGTAGGAGTTGGCGATGTTCACCACCGGCGCGTGGGCCGGCTGGTCGAGCCGCGTCTTGACGTCGTCCCACCAGCTGATCTTGGCGGATCGCTCGAAGTTGAACCAGAAGCTCTCGTCCGCGGGCGACCCGGTCGCCTTGAACAGGTCCCGGAACTTCGCCGAGATCGTTTCGAGAGTGTCGGAGCCCTCGATGGTGACAGGGGTGCTCGCGGGGGTGGGGAACTTGGTGAACAGGTGCCACATCGGCATGGCCCGCGGGTCTCCCCACCATCCGTCCCACACGCCCAGCAGATTCTTGAACTCCTTGGTGAGGGTGGTCCCGGTCTCACGCAGCGTCGTGGCGACCTGGCCGCCGTCGAGGTACTTCCCCGTCTCGGCGACGGCGCGCGCGGCGGACACCAAGGTGGCCTTCATGAGCCCCGCGGCCTCGCCCTGCAGGTCACTGTCTCCCTCGCCGACGTCACCGGACCAGGTGACGAACTGCTGCTCCCACGTCGTCAGCCACTTCCCCATGGCGTCGAGGGTGTCGGCGGCCGAGTTCAACGACGTGGCGTTGATGACGTTGTTCCCGACGGGCTGCAGCGAACGGACGATGGTGTTGGACGTACCGGTGAAGTCGGCGAGGGCGCCCTTGTCGTTGCCGTAGTCGTTCCAGTTGTACTTCAAGCCGACGACGAAGGTCATGGACCTACTGAAGGTGAAGGACCATTCGTACCAGATGTCCACATCGAGGTCTTTGCGCTCGGCTGTGGTGTAGTACCCGCAGTAGTGCTTGGCGATCCACTGCGTCCCCGTGGCCCCCACGTCGGCCACGGCGAGGCGGTTGATCTTCCCCTTGACGTCGCCCGCGCTCTTGGGGTCGGCGAACGCGAGGATCATCTCGTCCCACACGGTCGATACGGTGCTGCCCCAGTCCTGCGGGGCGGGACCGGCATGGGGGTCGGGGGGCACGGGGGGCACAGGGGTCCTTCGGGTCCGGGTGTCAGGGGGTGCTGGTGGCGGGCGGCTTGGGGCCGGCGGCACTGCCACCGGGGCCGGAGAGCAGGTTGTGCAGGGTGCCGGCGAGGTCCGTCACGGAGATGGCATGGGCGTCCCGCTCCCCTTCGCCCAGCAGGAGGTCGACGTCGTCCAGAGCAGACGCCAACTCGTTGATCTTCCCCTTGCCGTGTTCCAGACGGGTGTGGAGCCCGGTCGCGAACGTCGTGAAGAGGGTGCCGAGGGTCTGCGCGGCGAGGAACTTCTCCGGCACGCCCAGCGCGAGGTGGGCCGAGGGCTTCTCCCCGCCGTAGTTGGCCAACTGCGGGTAGAAGGGGGAGGTGTTGAGGTCCGACTCGAACTGGGCCACCCAGTCGATGTACTTGCGCAGGGCGTCGTCGGTGAACTTGTAGGTGCCGCCACCATTCTCGGTGGGCATGGGCGGCGCTCCGATCCCGCGGCCGCTCAGGCGCCCTGGAGGGCGGCCATGCGGCGCCGTCCGTTCAGGTCGCCCTCGATCTGCCGGTCGTGCATCCGCTGGAGCACCACACGGGCCTGCTGGTAGTCGCCGTTGAGGGTCAGCTTCATGGACTTCAGCTCGCTCTCGAAGCTGTCCCACTGCTGGCGCGCCGCACCCTGCAGCGTCTCGCGCAGGGCGCTGAAGTTCTGCTCCAGCCACTGCAGCGCGTCCACCATGTCGGCGTGCGCGCGGTCCATCGCGCTCACCGCGTCGGTGACACCCTGGTGACGGATCTCTACGTTGGCCATGACGGTCTCCTGCTGCTGTGCGGAAGGGAAGGTGGGTGGGGACGGAAGTGCGGCGGAAGGGGGCGGTGAACGCCCCCGTCTCACTGGCCGCCGAGGGCGTTCACCAGGTTGTTGACGTAGCCGCCGGCGTCGCCTTCCGCCTCGTCGATCGAGAAGTTGACCTGGTGGGTGCCGTGCCGGAAGTTCTCGGTGACCTGGGTGACCCGGGCATGGATGCGCAGCCAGTCGTCGATGGCGGCGCAGTGGCTCGCGCCGGAGCCGGCCTGATAGGCCGTGGCGACCTGAGCCTGGATGCCGCGGACCGTGCGGCCCGCGCTCTCGATCTCGTCCAGGTGCTGGGTGAGACCCGCGAGGGCACCCGACATCGCCTCGTCGTTCTTCGCCAAAATCCCGTCGGGGGTCTGGGACACAGGAACTCTCCTCCTCTGGAAATATGGGCGGACGGTCCAGGCGGCGCATTTGTGCCGCTCATTTCACTGGCCATCCACCACAAGAGACGAACGATGTTTCCATATGGTTGCGGCGAAAGTTCAGAAGGAGATCAATAAAAGATCCAAGAAAGATTGACGCGCTTCTCCATCTCTATTTCCCGCCGTTTTGCGCAGCGGCCTGCACCAGTCCCCGAGAACGCAGGGCGCCCGCGTCAAGGGCCGGTCCGGTGGGCAGCATGGACAGCAGCGCGGCGGGCAGCGCCACCGCGGACGCGGCCGGATATCCCAGCTGCTGGAGCGAGTCGGCGTCCGCGACGGGATACTTGGCGCCCGACTCCGTCACCAGGTACAGCGCCCGGCCCGTGCCGCTGGACGACACCGCCCTGACCAGCGCGCCCGACCCGGCGCGCAGCGCCACCCGGTCCGCCGTACGGGCATCGGCGACCAGCCCCGGACCGGCCGCCGGGGGTGTCCCCGCCACCGCTGACGCCTGCGGCAGGACCACGGAGACCGACGGCCCGCCCGCCCCGGTCGCCGTCACCGCGCACACCGCCTCGCCCGCCGCGACCTCCATCACCCGGGGTACCTCATCAGGCAGCCCCGGGCCGGGGGAAGACGCCGCCGTGCCCGGCGCGCGGTGGCGGGCCAGGTCGTCCGGCCAGACCGGGGCCTCCGTGACGGCGGCTCCGGCATAGGCGGTGCGCTGGGTACGCGGATCGCCCTTGAGCAGCGCGTACTGCAGGGGCGTCAGCGGCGCCAGCCCGTCCGAGCGCAGCAGCAGGTGGTGCCCGGCGCCGTCACCGAAGAGCTGGCCGACCCGGCTGGGCCGTCCGGCCAGCGAAGGCCCCTGCGCGCCGCGGCCCGCCACCTCCGGGGTGGCGAGGTCCGGGCCCGGGGGCAGCGCGTTCAGGAAGCCCTCGGGGACCGGGAAGGCCGGGGTGTCCCCGTACCCGAGGGCGGCGGTTGCCCCGTTGGCCGGGTCCAACCGCGACCGTGTGCCGTGCCACAGGAGATAGGTCTCGTGCCGGGTGCCCCCACGGACCAGGACCGCCCGCCCGGCGGTGACGGGGCGGCCGCCGGCGGACAGGCCCACGCCCAGCGTCAGCAGCGCCCCGTCCCCGCCGGGCTCGGCCCCGGTGGCGCAGGCCGACCAGGCGTCCCGGCTGAGCCGGGACGCGGCCGGCAGCGCGTCGGGGGCGCCGACGATACCGAGGGCGGGGCCGCGCGGGGCGGCGGCGATCGACGCGGAGGACAGTGACTTGACGCTGAGCCGGTCCCCGGCGAGCAGCCGGGCCGAGCTCTGGTTGAGCACGGGGTGCAGCCGGCCGTCCAAGGACAGGTAACGGGCACCCGACTGCTTGTCGAGCACCAGCGTGCCCTCCTTCTTCCAGCCGTCCGAGCCGCCCGGCACCACGAATCCGTACACCGTCACGGCCAGCGCGACGAGCACCCCGATGGCCAGGCCGACGCCCATGCCCCGCGAGGTGCGGCGGTGGGGCGGCTCGGGCGCGTCCGGGTCGTCGCGGTACATCCCGGCCGCCACCCGGCCCATCACGAACATGTGGGCCTGGACCTGGTCCCGCCTGGACTGCATGGAAAGTGCCTTTCTGCGATGTCGGGACGGCTGCGGTCAGCCGCCGAGCCCGCGCAGGTAGTGGAGGAGTCCGCTCGCCTCCAGGGCCAGCGGGATCAGGCAGATGGCGAGGAGCGTGTGCGTGAGGTCGACCGCCCGGCCCCAGTACGGCACGAGCCGGCGGCCCGGCACCGTCCAGCCCGCCACGGCGAGCACCGCGGCGAGGGCGACCAGCGCGCCGACCAGCAGCGGCCGCTGGGCCGGGCTCATGCGCAGCGCGTACAGGACGGCCAGCAGCACCGCGCCGTACGCCCCGGACACCACCACCGCCAGCCGCTGCCAGCCGCCGCCCAGCGAGCGGGCGTGGACCAGCAGCAGCAGACTCAGCGCCGCCGTCAGGCCCTGGGCCGACCAGGAGGTCTGGCGGCCCAGCGCGGTGAGACAGCACGCCGACACCAGCGCCAGGGCCGCGCACAGGGCGGTCAGATACGCGTCGGCGACGGCGCCCCGCTCGGCCACCCGCTGTCCGGGCACCGGCTCGATGCCCTCCTGGAGTTCGTCGGCGTTGGTGGGCAGCAGCGGCAGGCGCAGCCCGGACAGCCGGAACGCCAGCGAAGGCAGGAAGACCCCCGCCGCGACCACTGTGACCACCAGCGGCGCCGCCGCCTCGGCCAGCGCCCCTGCCACCTCGTGGGAGGGGTCCATCAGCAGCAGGACGGCGCCGCCCGCCGCGGTCAGGACGGCCGCCACGGCGGCGCCCACGAACAGCGGGGCGCAGGCTCCGACGGCCGCCAGGGCCAGCACCGCGCAGCCCGCCCCAGCCGCACCGCCCGCCAGCAGCCGCGCCCCCGCCTCGGCGCTGTCGCCCGACCCGGTCGGCACCAGGGCGCCCGCCAGGGCGAGATAGGGCACGGCCGCGATGCCCAGCGCTCCGCCCGCGCCCGCGTCGCCCAGCGCCCGGGACGCGGAGGCGGCCCCGGCGAGCAGCACGACGGCCGCTGCCGCGCCGCACGCCGCACGCGTTCCGGGCGGTCCCGGCAGCACGACGGCGAACAGGCCGGCGGCCAGGGCGCACAGGGTCAGAGCGGTCATCAGCAGGCGCGACCAGCGCGGCCGCCAGCTGTCGGCGCGCCCGCGCAGACCGCTGGCGAGCCCTTCGACGAGGTCGTCGAAGTGGATGTCGGGCAGCGACTCGTCGCGGGGCCGCAGATGCAGGGTGTCGCCGTCGCGCAGGCCGAGGGCGGCGAGGGTGAGCTCCTCGTCCAGCGGGGCCTGGCCCAGCCGCTGCAGGACCCAGCCGCCCGCCTCCACTCCCCTCTCGTACAGGTCCGTTCCCGCCTGGTCGACGATCGCGGGCAGCAGGTCCGCCAGGGCGATATCGCACGGCACCGCGAGTTCCAGGGACTTTTCCGGCGCCATGACCGTAAGGCGGCACAGCGCAGCGGTGGAATTGTCACTCAAGCCTTGAGGGTCCCTTCCGAATGTGAGGTCGACGCGATCTCGTCGGTCACATTATCGTGAGACGGGAGCGGGGGACGCGGGGCAAGTCCGTGAGAAACGCGGAGCCCGGCCCCAAATCCCCCGACGAGCGCCCGGTGACCGGATTTCCGCACCGGTCGCCCCGGCATTTCCCAGGAAGGCGAACCCCTTTGAGCGTGGTCCTCATCAAGAGGCCTCCCCGGCGTCTCGGCCCCGAGATGCCCGATGGCGAACTGAGCCTGCAAGAGCCGCCGTCGCTGCCCGAGGCGCAGTCCGCGATGGGCAACATGGTCACGTACATGCCCATGGCGCTCAGCTCGCTCGGCATGGTGCTCATCTTCCTGCGTCCCGGCGAGGGCGGCGGGCCGCTGATGTACGTGGCCATCGGGCTGATGGCCGTCTCGGCCGTCGGCATGCTGGTCTCGCAGATCATCCGCAGCTCCGGGGACCGCAAGCGCCAACTGCGCGCGGAACGGCGCGACTACCTGCGCTACCTCTCCATCAGCAGACGTCGCATCCGCAAACTCGTGGCGCAGCAGCGGGCCGCGCAGTCCTGGCTCCATCCCGAACCGGCAGCCCTGTGGAGCCTGGTGCGCACCGCGCGGCTGTGGGAACGGCATGCCTCCCACGACGACTTCGCCGAGGTCCGCATCGCGCTCGGCGAACAGCGGCTGGGGGTGACGCTGACCCCGCTGAGCACCAAGCCGGTCGAGGACCTGGAGCCGTTGTGCGCGCACGCCCTGCGCCGCTTCATCAAGGCTTACGCCACCATCCCCGACCAGCCGGTCGCCCTGTATCTGCGCGGTTACGCCCGCGTCCTGGTGCACGGGGACCCGTCCACCGCGGCGGCTCTGACGCGCTCCCTGATCGGCCAGCTCACCGTGTTGCACGCCCCGCAGGACCTGCGGATCGTGGTGGTGGCCGACGACGAGCGCAGGGCCGACTGGGAGTGGGTCAAGTGGCTCCCGCACGCCCTGCACCCCAGCGAGACCGACGGCCTGGGGCCGGTGCGCCTGGTCACCGACTCACCCGCCGGTGTGGAGCGCCTGCTGGGCGCCGAGTTCACCGACCGGCCGCCGTTCGAGCCGGGCGCCCAGCCGCACGCCGACGAGCCGTACTACGTGGTGATCCTCGACACCCCCCACGTCCCGGCTGAACTGCGGCTGCTGGCCGAGGGCTACCGCAACTGCGCGGTCCTCGACGTGGCCGGGGCCCTGCCCTGGCGCCCCGGACGGAATGTGCTGCGGCTGCGGGCGGCCCCCGGGCGGCTGGAGATGGTCCGCACCGACCGCTCCGGCAAGGAGAACGCCACCTTCCTGGGCCTGCCCGATCAGCTCGGACCGCGCCGGGCGCGCGCACTGGCACGGCTGCTCTCGCCGTACCGGATGGGCGTGACCGCCGACACCGGCGAGGCACTCACCACCGACGTCCAACTCACCAGCCTGCTGGGCATCTCCGATCTGCGCGGCATGGACGTGGCCGCCGTCCAGAACGCCCGGGGCGGCGAGGCCCGTCTGCGCGTCCCGCTCGGCGTGTCCGGCGACGGCGCCCCGATCGCGCTCGACATCAAGGAGTCCGCCCAGGGCGGTATGGGCCCGCACGGCATGCTCATCGGCGCCACCGGCTCCGGCAAGTCCGAACTGCTGCGCACCCTGGTCCTGGCCCTCGCCCTCACCCACTCCTCGGAAACCCTCAACTTCGTCCTGGTCGACTTCAAGGGCGGCGCCACCTTCCTCGGCCTGGACACCCTGCCCCACACCTCCGCCGTCATCACCAACCTGGCCGACGAGGCGGCCCTGGTGGAGCGGATGAAGGACGCCCTGCACGGCGAACTGATACGCCGTCAGGAACTCCTGCGGGCAGCGGGCAACCACTCCTCCGCCCTGGAGTACGAGGCGGCCCGCGCAGCCGGCGCCGACCTCGATCCGCTGCCGACCCTGTTCGTCGTGGTCGACGAGTTCAGCGAACTCCTCGCCGCCCACAAGGACTTCATGGACCTGTTCGTGATGATCGGACGGCTGGGGCGCTCACTCGGCGTGCATCTGCTGCTCGCCTCGCAGCGCCTCGACGAGGGCCGGATGCACCAGCTGGAGTCCCACCTGTCCTACCGGATCGCCCTGCGCACCTTCTCCGCGATGGAGAGCCGGGGCGTACTCGGCGTCCCGGACGCCTACCAGCTGCCGCCCGTACCGGGCAGCGGCATCCTCAAGAGGGACACCGGCGCCCTGGTCCGCTTCAAGGCCGCCTACGTCTCCGGCGCCTACCGGGGCGCCCGGCGGGTGGCCCAGTCGGCCGTGGCCGACCAGGTCGTGCCCTACCGCACCGAGTGGTCCGCGCCGACGGCCCCGCCCGTCCCCGCCGCCGAACCGGAGAAGGAGTCCACCGACAGCCTGCTCGCAGTGGCCGTGCGGCGGCTGCGGGACGTGGCCCCGCCGGCGCACACGGTATGGCTGCCGCCCCTGGACACACCGCCGACCCTGGACACCCTGCTCCCGGCGCTGCGCACCGATCCGGTACGCGGACTGGGCGCCGACCCCCTCACCGGGCGGCCGGTACTCACCGTGCCGCTGGGCATCGTGGACCACCCCTTCGAGCAGACCCGGGAGCCCCTGCTCGCCGACCTCTCGGGGGCCGGTGGCCATCTCGCCGTCGCCGGTGGCCCGCAGAGCGGCAAGTCCACCCTGCTGCGCAGCCTGATCCTGGCGCTCGCCCTCACCCACACTCCCCGCGAGGTCCAGTTCTACTGCCTGGACTTCGGCGGCGGCACCCTCAACTCGCTGCGCGACCTGCCGCATGTCGGCGGTGTGACCGGACGGCTCGACCTGGAGCGGGTGGAGCGCACCCTCGCCGAGGTCAACCATCTCGTCGCCCGCCGCGAGCGCCAGTTCCAGGAGCTCGGCATCGAGTCCATGGCGGACCTGCGCGCCCGCCGGGCGGCCGGTGAGCTGCCGGACGAACCGTACGGCGACGTCTTCCTCGTCGTCGACGGCTGGGGCACCGTACGCCAGGACTTCATGGACATCATGCCGATGTTCACCACCTTGGCCTCCCGCGGCCTGAACTACGGAGTCCACCTCGTCATCGCCTCGACGCGCTGGGCGGAGATCGGCACGGCACTGCGCGACCAGCTGGGCACCCGCGTCGAACTGCGGCTCGGCGACAGCATGGACTCGATGGTGAACATGCGCGCTGCCGCATCCGTGCCGGCGATCCCCGGCCGGGGCCTCACCGACACCCGCCACCACTTCCTCACCGCGCTGCCCCGCCTCGACGGCGAGGCGGACGCGGCGACCCTCGGCGCGGGCGTGGCCGACGCGGTCGCGCGGATCCGCGAGGCCTGGCCGGGCGCCCCCGCCCCGCAGGTGCGCACTCTGCCCGCCGTCCTCCCCCGCACCGAACTCCCCGACGCACGTGTGGTCGAGGGCGATCTGCGGCTGCCGATCGGTCTGGAGGGCGAGCGGCTCGGCACGTTCGTCCACGACTTCGGGCAGACCCCCCACCTGCTGGTCGTGGGCGACGCCGAGACCGGCAAGAGCAACCTGCTGCGCGGGGTGTGCCGGGCGGTCGCCGAGCAGTACACACCGGAGGAGGCCCGGGTGCTGCTCGTGGACTACCGGCGCGGCCTGCTGGAGAGCGTGCCCGAGTCGCACCGGCTCGGCCACGCCGTATCGGTCGACATCCTCAAGCAGGCCGTGGAGGGGGTGGCACGGGCCATGCGCGACCGGCTGCCAGGCCAGGACATCACCGCCGCCCGGCTCAAGAAGCGCGACTGGTGGACCGGCCCGCAGCTGTTCCTGGTGGTCGACGACTACGACATGGTCGCCGGATCCGGGCTGTCCAACCACTTCGGCCCGCTCCTCGACTACCTGGCACAGGGCAGCGAGATCGGCCTGCACCTGGTGGTGGCCCGCAGCGCGAACGGGGCCGCGCGCGCCATGAACGACCCGCTGCTGCGCTCGCTCCTGGAGGTCAACACCCCGGCCGCCCTGCTGTCCTGCCCGCCCTCCGAGGGCTATCTGTTCGGCAACACCAAGCCACGCCAACTCCCGGTCGGCCGCGCCCAGTTGATCACCCGCCGGGGCATCACCCAGGTGCAGACCGCGCTCGACGAGGCGACCCAGGACGAGAGCTCCGGACGCTGGTGACCGCACCGCCACCACACGCCCGCCGGCAGGGGACCACACGGGCCCCCTGCCGGCGGGCGTCTGCCGGGACAGGCTCCGAGCGCGTACGGACGGAGCTGATGACTCTCGGTCCGGCCGCACGGCCGCCGACGAGCAATGTCAGCCCGCGCGGCCCGGACGCCAGCCGCGCCGCCGCGCCCGGGGCAGTACCACGGCGGCGCCCGCCACCAGCACGGTCACCGCGGCCGCCGACCCGGCGACGACCAGGGCCTGGCGCGGACCGTCGGCCGAGGCCCGGCGGGCCAGGGCGGGCGGGGCCGCCGCCCCGGACTCCTTCGCCGCGCGCTCGCCGTCGACCGCCGCGGCGGCGATCGCCTGGACGGGGTCCAGGGCCGCACCGCCGGACGGCCCGGAGCCGGTGCCCGTCAGGCGCCGCCGCAGCTGATCTGCCGTCAGGTCCGGCTGGCGCGCCAGGACCAGGGCGGCCGTACCCGCCACGAACGCGGTCGCCACCGCGTCACCGCTCCCGGTGAACTGGCCCGGCCCACCGGGCCCCGGCCCGGTCACCGCCACCCCGGGCGCGGTCAGCGCGCCCGCGACGGCCCCCTTGCCTCCGGCCCGCGCGGGCGGCGCTCCGTCCGGCCCCACGGCGGACACCGCGAGCGCTCCGGGCAGGGCCGCCGGGTAGAACGGGCCCTGCCCCTGACCCGCCGGATCGGCCGGCGCCACGATCAGCACGCCCTTGTCCCGGGCTTCACGCACCGCGCTCTTCAGGTCCTCGGAGGCCTCGGTGACCCCGAGCGCCACGGCGATGATCCGCACGCCGGCGCCGGAGGCCGACCGGATCGCCTTGGCCAGCGCCTGCGCACTCGTCGCGCCCTTGCGGTCGGTGGCCCGCACCGCGAGCACCCGGGCCCCCGGCGCGACTCCGGCCGCCCGCACACCGTCCACCTGCCGGCCCACCACGACACCGGCCAAAAACGTACCGTGCCCCACGCAGTCGTCGCCGGCGCTGCCGCCCGCCACCACATCGGGCCCCGCGACGACTTGGCCTTCCAGCGCCGGCACCTTCGCGGGCGCCGCGCCGGTGTCCACCACGGCCACCGTGACCCCGCTGCCACGGCTGAGCCGCCAGGCACCCTCCAGATCCAACGCCGCCTGCGCCCAGGGGAGCTGGTCCGTCTTCTTGGCGGAGGCAGGGGTGCATCCGTGGCCGTCTTCGAGTGTCGAGGGCACGGGCGGCAGGGAGACGTTGTCGCGGGCGGCCGCCTGGGTGGCCCCGGCGAGCGGAACGAGCAGGGCCGGCAGGAGAAGCGCGGCGGCCGCCGCCCGCCGGGGGGCACCGGCTCGCACAGAAGATCGCATGGTGGGAACCCAATCACACCCCGTGCACGCGCGTCACCGTGGACCGGGCTCTCCTCCCGTCAGGTCCTGGGGCAGCAGGCTGCGCAGATCCTCGACACCCGCGCGCGGCGTCCGTGAGAGCCGTCCCGCCTGACGGGTCACCATGCCCTCAAGGACCCGCCGGGCCTCCCGGGCGTTGCCGAAGGCCCGGTCGCGGGGCAGTACGGCGAAGTGTTCCCGTACGGCCGTGAGAGCTTCGGGCGTCAGCTCGTAGCCTGCCGTCTCGGCCTGCTTGCGTACGACGGAGACCAGTTCGTCGTCGCTGTAGTCGGCGAAGTGGACCTGCCGCGAGAACCGGCTGCCGAGGCCGGGGTTGGAGGCCAGGAAGCGCCCCATGGACTCGGTGTACCCGGCGGCCACGACCACCACCTCGTCCCGGTGGTCCTCCATCAGCTTGACGAGGGTGTCAACCGCCTCCTGGCCGAAGTCCTGACCCTGCCCTCCCTCGGGGGTGAGGGTGTAGGCCTCATCGATGAACAGCACTCCGCCCCGCGCCCGTTCGAAGGCCTCCTTGGTGAGCTGGGCGGTGTGCCCGACGTACCGGCCGACCACGTCCGCCCGCGCCACCTCGACGAGCTGACCGCGCGTCACCACACCGAGGGCCGCCAGGAGTTCGGCGTACAGTCGGGCCACCGTCGTCTTGCCGGTGCCCGGGGAGCCCGCGAACACCAGGTGGTGGCCGACGGCGGGCGCGGGCAGGCCCGCCGCCCGCCTGCGCCGCCCCAGCTCCAGCAGATTCACCAGGTCCTGCACATCCGACTTGACCGCCGCGAGACCCACCAGGGAGTGCAACTGCTCCAGGATCTTCGCGGAGCGGGCCCCGTCCTCGGGTATGCCGCCGCCCGCCGGTTCGCCCGCGCGCTCCGACACGTCCTGCGGCAGCAGCAGCGTCAGCGCGTCCTCGTTCACATCGGCCACCGTCGCAAGGCGCAGCGCCTGCCGGTCCACCATCTCCTCGAACACCTTGCGGGCGGCGCGGCCGTTACCGAAGGTCTCCCCCCGGGGCATGTCCTCGAAGTGGCCCTCCAGGGCATGCACGGTCCGCTCGGTGAGCGTGTAGTGGTGCGCCGCGCACATGGTGCGCACGATGGTCACCAGCTCCTGCACCGAGTAGTTCGCGAACTCGACCGTGCGGCTGAACCGCGAGGACAGACCGGCGTTGGAACCAAGGAAACGCTGCATCTGCGGCCCGTACCCGGCGGCCACCACCACGACGTCGTCGCGGTGGTCCTCCATCAGTTTCACCAGGGTGTCCACCGCCTCCTGACCGAAGTCGGGCCCGGTGCCCGTGCCGTCCTGGGTGAGCGTGTACGCCTCGTCGATGAACAGGACGCCGCCGAGCGCCTTCTGGAACATCTCGGTGGTCTTGATGGCGGTGCCGCCCACGATCTGCGCCACCAGGTCGGCGCGCGACACCTCCACGAGGTGGCCGCTGCGCAGCACCCCCAGATCCGCGAGGATCGCTCCGTACAGCCGGGCCACGGTCGTCTTGCCGGTGCCGGGCGGTCCGGCGAAGACGAGGTGGCGGGCCGTCGAGGGGGCCGGAAGCCCGGCCTCCAGCCGTCGGCGCACCAGCCGGTTCAGATTGACCAGCGTCAGCACCTGCTCCTTGACCGCCTCCAGGCCGACCAGGGCTTGCAGTTCGCCGAGCGGGCCCTGCTGGCCGGCCTCTCCCCCCGGTACGGCGCCCCGCTCGTCGGCGTCCGCCACGGGCGCCGCGGCCAGGGGGCCGTCGTCGGCCCCGGCCCATACGTCGGGCCGGGCGTTGCTCCGGCTGACGAGGTCGTCGACGGCCAGCCGGGGAGCGTCCCGCGGGGCCCGCAGCCCGGCGCCACGATTGTCCCGGACGGTGCATCCCGTGACCCCGACCGCCTCGGTACTGTCCACTCGGATGCCGTCACCGGCGTTGTCCGCGACCTCGCAGCCGCCGAGCGCGGCCCGCCCGCCCGCGGCCACCACCACGCCGGCCGCCCCGTTGCCGTGGATACGCACCCGGGAGGCGGCGAGCGACCCGCCGTGCTCGATCAGCACGCCCTCGCGGCCCGAACCCGTCAGCTCGCCGTCGCGCACGGTGCAGCGGCCGTCCGCGCCGACCGATACGGCCGCGTCCTTGGCCGCCCGCACCACGGTCCGTCCGACGAACGGGTCTCCCCCGCCCGTCACCCGCAGTCCGGCCCGCCCGGCGCCGCTGATCTCGCTCTCCTCGATCCGGCCGCGCCCTTCGCCGCTCACCTCCACACCGTGGCCGCCCACGGCGCTCACGGCGGCCCGGCGCAGCAGGGGGTTGGCTCCGCCCTGGATCAGCACTCCGCCGCCGCGCATGTCACGCACGTCCGGCCGGTCGAACTCGGCGACGCACTCCTCGGTGAGCGCGACGCCGACCCCCTCGCCCCCACACACGGTGAGCCGGTCGAAGCCCGGCCCCGCGAAGCCGCCCACCCACACTCCGGCGTCACCGCCCGCCGTCACCACGCACTCCTCGAACAGCCCGCGTGCCCGCCCGGTGACCCGTATCCCGTTGCCACCGGTCCGTTCGGTGGAGCACCGGGCGAGGCGGGGGTCGCTGCCCTCGTCCACGACGATGCCGTGCCCGGCGATGTGCTGGAAACCGCAGTCCTCCAGCACGGCCCGGCCGGTGGTGGCGACATAGGCGCCGACGGCCGCGTCCCTGACCACCGTACGCAGCACGCGGGTGGCACTGGCCTGCTCCAGCGCTATGCCCGGCTTGTCGGTGGCGGAGACCGTGCAGTCCTCGACGGTGCCCCGCCCCGTGCCGTTGGCGAGCACACCGTTGCCACGCGCGTCGCGGATCACACAGCGCCGTATCCACGGATCGGCGTCCTCACTGATCACCAGACCGGACGTGCCGAGGTGTTCGACGACACTGTCCTCGATGACACTGCGCGCGGCGGCGGTGTCGACGATCCCGGCGCCCGCGGGGTTGACCACCCGGCAGTCCCGCATCGCCAGCGACCCTCGCCCGCGGGCGAGGACGGCGGTCCAACCCGCGCCGATGATCTCGCACCTCTCCAGCGCGACCTGCCCCCGGGCGACATCCAGTGCGGGCAACTCCTCGTCCTGCCCCCGCACGATCAGGCCGGAGAGCTTGGCCGCCTCGGCAGTCACCGTGAGCGCACCGCCGCGCGGCAGCACCAACTCGACGGTGCCGGGCCCCTCCTCCGCCACAATGGTGACCACCCGCGAGATAACGAGGCTCTCCTCGTACCGGCCGGGCCGCACGGAGATCACCCCACCCGGGCCCACCCGCGCCAGCGCCGCACCGAGAGTGGCGCAGTCGTCGTCCTCGGCTCGGCCGACCGTCTGATGGGACCTCACGCGAACCCTTCCTCCCCAAATCACCCCGTCGGCCACGGCATCGCCCCAGCCACCCTCATCATGCCTGCTCACCCGCACACTTGTCCCCGGGAGCACTGTGCGGTCATTCCGTCACACAATGATCAATTACGCTGGTGAGCGCTGTACCGCAACCGCGGTCACGCCCCCGTGGCCCGGCCCCGAGCCCAGGTTCCCGCTCATGAGAGGCATCCGCATGCCCCCCTGCGAGACGACCGTCAGGTCAGCACCCCACGGGGCGCGGCGATGCTGACGATCCGGGTGCTCGGTGAGGTCGGGGCGCGGCTCGACGGCCAGGCTGTCCCGCTCGGCGGCCCGCAGCAGCGCGCCGTACTGGCCATGCTCGCCCTGCGCTCCCCCGAAGTCGTCGCGGTCGGCGAGCTGGTGGCCGGGGTGTTCGGCAAGGAGCCACCGGCCCGAGCGGTCGGCATGATCCGCACCTACGTCGCCCAGCTGCGCAAGCAGCTGGACCCGGAACGCGCCAACCACGCCAAGTGCCAGGTGATCGTCGCCGCCAGCGGCGGCTACCGGCTGGCCCTGCCCGCCGAGGCACTCGACGCGGCTGAGTTCGACCGTCTCGTGGAATCCACCGGGCATCTGAGGGCGGGCGAGGACGACGCCGCGATCCGGGACGTCCTCGGACGCGCCCTCGCGCTGTGGCACGGCGATCCGCTCACCGGACTCCCCGGCCCGTACGCGGAGGCACAGCGCCGACGGCTCGCGGAGAGCAGGACGGCCGCGGCCGAGCGCGCGGCCGGATGCGACCTGACGCTGGGCCACCACACCGAGACCGTCCCCCGCCTCACCGCCCTGGTGGCCGAGAACCCGCTGCGCGAGGGGCTGCACGAACTGCTGATGCTCGCCCTGTACCGCTGCGGGCGCCAGACCGACGCCCTGGACGCCTACACCTCGCTGCGGCGCACCCTGGTCGACGAACTGGGCGTCGAGCCGGGCCCCCGACTCCAGGACCTCCACGCCCGCATCCTCAGCGGCGACCCGGGGCTGCTGCCCCCGGTACCGCCCTCCCCTGCCCCCACACCGCCGAATCCCGAGACACCCCGGCCGCCCGCGCCCGCCGCCCGCCCCCGCGCGCTGCTGCCGCGCCGCCCGGCCGGGTTCACCGGCCGCGCCACCCAGCTCGCCGCCCTCGACGCGATGCTCGCCGAGGCCCACGACCCCGCGGTGTGCCTGGTGACCGGGCCGGCCGGAATCGGCAAGACCGCGTTCGTGTCCCACTGGGTCCACCGGGCCGCGGACCGCTTCCCGGACGGCGTGCTCTTCGTCGACCTGGACGGCTTCACCGACACCGCGCCGCCCGCCGAACCGGCGTCGGTCATCCGGGACTTCCTCGTCGCCCTGGGCATCGCCCCCGACGACATCCCGGAGAACCCGCGCGCCGCCGAAGGACTCTACCGCTCCCTGCTCGACGGCCGCCGTGTCCTGGTCGTCCTCGACAACGCACACTCCTCTACCCAGGTACGCCCGCTCCTGCCCGCCACCGACGGCTCCGTCACCGTCATCACCAGCCGCAACCGCCTGTCCGGCCTGGTGGCCAGCGACTGCGCCCGCCCGCTGCCCCTGGACCGCCTCGCCGCGCACGAGGGCACCGGCGTACTGCGCGCGGTCCTTGGCGAGCAGCGGGTCACGGCCGAACCCGAAGCCGCCCTGCACCTGGTGGACCTGTGCGACGGCCTGCCCCTGGCGCTGCGCCTGGCCGGGGCTCGCCTCGCCTCCCGCCCCGGCCGCTCGCTGTACGACGCCGCCGAGGAACTGCGCGACGAACGCCGCAGACTCTCCCTGCTCACCACCGACGACCTGGATTTCGTCTCGGTCCTGCGGCTGAGCCTGCGCCCCCTCACCCCGCGCGCCGACAGTCTCTTCCGGCAACTGGCGCACCACATCGGCCCGGACATCGACGAGAGCGCCGTGGCGGCGCTGGCCGGGTGCGACGTGGAGAGCGGCCGCACGGCCCTGGACCAGCTGGTCACCGCCAACCTCGTGGACCAGCGGGCGGACGGCCGCTACGCCCTGCACGACCTGGTACGGCTCTTCGCGCGTTCCCTGTCCTCCGGAGGCCGCCCGGACGCGCTGCTGCGGCTGCTCGACCACTACCTGTGCGGCGCGCTGGCCGCCGCGACCACGGCCGAGCCCGGCAGCCAGCCCTGCTGCCGACTGCCCGACGACGTCCAACCGCCTGTCGTGGCGTTCGCCTTCGCCGACCGCGCCGCCGCCATGCGCTGGTACGGCACCGAGCGACGTAACATCGTCGCCGCCTGCGCCGCCGCGGCCGCCGCCGGGCACCCCGACCGCGCCTGGCGCCTGGGCGTACTTCTCTGGCCCCTGATGGTGCAGCAGCCCCGCGCCGACTGGGAGCCGACCCTCGGCCACGCCCTGGACGCGGCCGTCGAACTGGGCGACCCGGACGCCGAGTCACGCGTACGCACGCTGCTCGGCTGGATACTCAGCGACGGCGGACATCACCGCGAGGCCCTGACCCATCTGGTGCACGCCCCCCGTCTGGCCCGGCTGGCCGGGGACCTGCCGGGCGAGGCGCTCGCGCTGGTCAACCTGGCGCAGGCCCACGAGCAGCTGGGCGACGGTGTGGCGGCGGTCGCCGGGTTCGCGCGGGCCGCCGCACTCGTCCGGGACGCCGGCCACCCCCACACCGAGATGCTCACGCTCTACCACCTGGCCCGCCACCACCTCCTGGACCACCGTCCCCAGGAGGCGCTCGACCACGCACGCCACGCCCTCACCCTCGCCCCGCCGCACGAGGTCGCCGCCCGCCGCGCCATGCTGCTGGACATCTGCGGGCAGAGCCTGCTCGCCATGGGCCGACCCGTCGAGGCACGCGACCACTTCGAGCGGGCCCACCGGCTGGCCGAACAGGAGGGCTACACCGAACTCGCGGCCGAGTGCCTGACTCGGGCGGCCGCCGTACGGAACGAGCGGCCCCGCCCGGCGCGGACCACCGGTGTTCACTCGGTCTGAGCCCCCGGCGGGCACAGCGACGACGCTCCACCGCCGCTGCCAGGCCCGCCCGGTCCGTCCCACCGGCGGACGAGGACTGGTCCCAAGGCTGCTGTACGGCAGGACGCGGAGCTTTCGCCCGGCCCCTCACGGAACCACTTTGGACACTCGCGTATGCGACTGAGCGTCTGCGCCATGGTCGCGCAAGTGCCTTCGCGATGAGATGAGTTCGTCACCAGGTGCGGCGGGGCGCCTTCTCCACGGCGAGGGTCCCCCGCACCGGTGGCCGCCATCGAGGAATGCACCGGTACGCGCACGACCGGTCAGGACTCTCAATGCCACCCGGAGGGCTCCATGAGTCACGCACAGATGTCCCGCAGTACCTGCCCGCCCGCCGCCGCGCCCGCCAAGGCGTCATCCTCACGGCTGCAGGCGAACCCGTCCCGGGACCGGCTGACGGGAATGCTGCTGGGCACCGCCGCGCTGACGATGGGTCTGATGGCGGGCCTCTTCTTCGCCTTCGACGTCTCCGTGATGCCTGGCCTGGCGAAGGCGGACGACCGCACGTACGCCACGGCCATGCAGAACTTCAACTCCGTCATCGACAACAGCGGCCCGTTCGCACTGATCTTCGTCGGCACGCTGGCGGTCACCGCGTGGGCCACGGTCCGCGCCTTCCGCAAGGGGCGTCGGGAGACGGGGTGGTGGCTCCTGGCCGCGGCACTCAGCTACCTGGCCGTGCTGCTGCTGACCATGGGGATCAACATCCCCCTCAACAACAAGCTGGCCGACCTGGGCCACCCGGGCCCCACCACCGACTACTCGGTGATCCGGGACTTCAAGGGAACCTGGGAGACCGCCAACATCTTCCGCACTCTCCTGTGCCTCACAGCACTCGGCGGCATCGCGCGCGCACTGATGCTGCACGGCCGCGCCACAACCCACCCCGGCAACAGCTGACACGTCCGGTGATCAGCGTGCAAGCCGGGGGCATGAGTCTGCTTCTACCGCCAGGCGGCTCCGCGTACGACGCGTCACGTTCCGTCGGTGATGTAGTAGTCGTTCTTGAGGTACTCCAGGGTGTAGCTGCCGAGGTCGCTCTCGGAGAAGGTGGCGGAGGCCCTGACCGCTTCGAGCGGCATCTCGATCTTGTCGGGCGTGCGCACGGCGACGCGCCGCGGATCGACCGTCGCGGTTCGCAGGGCCTTCTTCTGCGCGGGTGAAATCATCTGGAACACGGCGACGTACGTTGACGTGCACGGACCGAATCCCTGGTCCTCCGCCTTCTTCGCGCCGGGCCCGGCCACTTCGCATACCGTGGCGATGTCCTCACGGCCGAGGGCGTGGAGGTACTGCTCGTACCGCTGGATCGCGCGCTCCTTCGTCCTGGGTGCGGGCTGGTTACGGGCCGGGGTGGACGACGGCTTCTCGGTCCGAGCGGAAGCGGACGGCGTGGCCGACGGCTCTTTCGCCCGCGTGGAAGCGGACGGCTGCGAAGGCTTCACGTCCGCGTCCTCCTTCGTCTTCTCCGGACCGCACGCGCACGCCATCAGCGTCACGCACGCCGATACCGCCATGCTCACCATCGTCCGCGTTCTCATACGGTCCCTTCCACCAGCCGACAACACATCAAGAGGTCACGCAGGATCCTGGGGGACGGTTCCCGAGCCGGTCCAGGAGTCGCGACCGGTGCCGCGCTCGTCGCCATCGCGCCGACGCCCGTGAGTCGACCGCCCCCAGCCGACGGGTGGAAGAGGCGGCCCGGGCCATGCGGAGGGTGCCTGCGGGGGCGCTGCTAGCCTGTTCCGCATGATCGGGAAGAGCGCCAGGCTGCGGATATCCAGCGTGTCGGCGCCCAGTGGCCCGCAGCGTGCCCTCATCGTCGCGAGCTTCGTCAGCCGGGTGGGCAACGGGCTGTTCAACACCGCTGCGGTGCTCTACTTCACGCTGGTGGTGCACCTGCCCGCCGCACGGGTCGGTGTCGGCCTCACGATCGCCGGGCTGGTCGGACTGCTGGCCGGGATCCCGGCGGGGAACTTGGCCGACCGGTACGGGCCGCGCACGGTCTGGCTGACGTCGCTCACGATGCAGGCCGCGACGATGGCCGCATTCGTCTTCATCCACAGCTGGGTCACGTTCACACTCATCGCCACCCTGGACCGGCTGGCAGCAACGGCGAGCGGCGCCGCAGGCGGTGCACTCATCGCCCGTGCCGGCGGTGAACGCCCGGCCGCCTTCAGGGCGAAACTCCGCACGTTCGTCAACCTCGGCGTGGTCCTGGGCACCCTCGGCGCCGCCTTCGCCATCTCGGCCAACACCCGCACGGCATACACCGCGCTCATCCTCGCCAACGCCGCCAGCTTCGCCTGCGCCGGCCTGATCGCCCTGATCGGCGTCCCGAACTACCAGCCCCTGCCCCGGCCCAAGGAGCACCACCGCTGGGCCGTCCTGTCCGACCGGCCGTTCGTGTCCTTCGTCGCGCTCTACGGCGCGATGGGCCTGCAGTACCAGACCGTCTCCCTGCTCCTGCCGATCTGGCTCTCCGCCCACACCGACGCGCCCCGCTGGACCGTGGCGGCAATCTACGCGGTCAACAGCGGGGTATGCGTGCTGCTCCAAAGCAGGATCGGCTCCCGGGTGGAGACACCGCGCCAGGGCGGCCGGGCGTTCCGCCTCGCCGGGCTGCTCTTCTTGGTCAGCTGCCCCCTGATGGCCCTGACGGCGGACGTTCCGGCCTGGATCGCACCAGTGCTCGCCGTCCTCGCCGTCTGCGTGCACAGTCTCGGAGAGGTGTGGGAATCCTCGGGCGGCTACGCGCTCGGCTTCGGTCTCGCCCCCGACCACGCCCAAGGCCAATACCAGGGCCTCTTCGGCATCGGCTTCGACGCCGGGCAGGCCCTGGCCCCGCTGGTCCTCACGACAGCGGTCCTTGGGCTCGGACACGCAGGCTGGCTGCTGCTCGGCGTGTTCTTCGCGGCTCTGGGCGCGGCAGGCCCGCCGGTGGCCGCATGGGCGGAGCGCACCCGCCGCCCGAGCCACGACACGGCCCGCGCGACACAGGGTCGGCCCGACGAGGCCCCGCTTCCCGACACCGTCTAGTGCTCCGTGGGTGGTGGCGGCCAGGCTGGGCGGGAACGGCCCCGGCGGGCCGGCACGTCGTCAGGGGGCGCGGGACCAAGCCGGGATCGTTCGCCCGTCCGCCCACGGGGCCACGCCCGCAAGGAAAAAGGGGTGGCACGCCTGGTCTGGGCGAGCCGCCCCTTCCTCCACATCTATCCGGTCAGAGCTTCAGGCGGTGCACACCTCCCTGCACCGTGCCCACGTACAGCCAGCCGCCGGCGGCCGCCAGGCTGGTGGCGCTGAGGTTCTGCAGGCCGGTGGAGATGTTCTGCCAGCTGCGGCCGCCGTCCGTGGAGCGCAGGACGCCTCGGCCGCCGCGTGGCAGGGCCGCCTCCCAGTGGCTGGTGGTGGCCGCGTAGAGGGTGCTGCCCACCTGCAGCACGTCGCTGACCCGCAGCGGCAGCTCGCCGGTGTCGGCGGTGCGGAAGGTCTTCCCGCCGTCCGTCGAGACCTTGATCGCGTCGCCGCCGGTCAGCATCTTCGTCCCGGTGAACTCGATGGTGTCCACGCGTCCGTCGGCGACCTTGGTGAGGTCGTCGCCGCCGTTGTCCGAGCGGTAGAGGCCGTCGGGGGCACCGAGCCACAGCCGGTCCGGATTCCTCGGGTCACCCGCGACGGCGGTGAAGTACGTCTGGTCGTTGAGGAGGTTCTTCCAGGTGGTGCCGCCGTCCTCGGTGGAGAACAGGCCCTTGCCCAGGAGATTCGCGTACGCGACATACACACGGTCGGGGTCGGCGGGGTGCACCGCCAGGGCGAAGACCGTGCCGTTGCTCTCGCCCTTCTCCTGCCAGGTGGCACCCGCGTCGCCGCTGCGTTCCAGGTGGAAGTCGCCCCAGGCGCCATTGCGCACCCGCCACACGATCCGCGAGTCCTTGGCGGAGGCCTGCAGCAGCCGGGTCCCGGCGCCGATCCTGCCCTCGCCGCCGGTGTTTCCCCACTCCGCGCCGAAGACCGGCAGGGGCGAGCGGTGCGTACCCTGCTGGCCGGCCGCGAGCAGCTGGTCACCGCTGATGGCCAGGGAGTTGACGGTGCCGCCCTGGACGCCGAGGCGCCGGTAGTCCTTGCCGTCCGCCGTGCCCCGGTAGACACCGGCGGCGTCCGCGGAGACGGTGAGCGAGCCGTCGGCCCAGCGGTCGAAGTCGGAGGTGGTCGAGGCGCGGTTGACGGACGGCAGGGTGCTCCATTGGCGGCCGTGGTTGCGGCCGACCCGGATGTCCTTGCCGTAGCCGATGTACATGTCGCCGCCGGTGAGGGTCAGGCCCGTACCGCCGTATCCGTGGTTGTCCAGCGTCTTCCAGGTCTTGCCGCCGTCGAAGGAGCCGACGACGCCGGACCCGACCTCGTACATCGCCACGGTCTGGCTGTCCGCGACGACGGTGACGGAGACCTTGCCGCTCGTGGGCTCGTACACCTTGGTGGCTTTGCCCAGGGTGCCGGAGGACAGGCCGTCGCGCTTCCACAGCGACTTGCCCGCCGAGAAGTAGAGGCTGTCGCCGCCGATCGCCACGTCGTAGACGTCGTCGACGGGGATGCCGAGGGGCTCGGTGGTCCAGGTGTCGCCGCCGTCCTTGCTCATCAGCAGGTCGGTTGCGGTGACGGCGACGAGGGCCTTGCCCGCCTCGTCGGTGAGGAAGTCGGTGATCGGTGTGTCGGGGGTGTTCAGTGTCTGCCAGGTGCGGCCGCCGTCCTGGGTGCGCAGGATCGAGCCTGTGCGGGGAATGCCGGATCTGCTGTTGGCCGCGTACCACCAGCGCTTGGGATTCTTCGGGTCGATGACGGTGAAGGCCTGGCCGGCCACGTCGCCGAGCGGCAGCCTGGTGTGCTGCTTCCAGGTCGCGCCGTTGTCCTCGGTGGACCAGGGGCCGGGTTTGTTGTACTGGGTCAGGACGGCGGATCCGGCGGCGCTCGGCGCGGTGGTGATGTCGCCGCTCTCGGAGTTGGGGCCGACGGGCTGCCAGCGGGAGTTGCGGCTGTTTGCGGGGGTGACCTCGAAGCCGTCCTGGTTGCTGGTCAGTGTCTTGCCGTCGGTGGTCCGGCCGTCGGCGGACACCAGGTGGGCGCCCTCGCCGCGGCCGGTGATCTCCGCCTGGTAGACGTTTCCGGCGCGGAGCGTGGTGGTGACGGTGTAGCGCCTGCCGTGCGGCGGGGTGACGGTCAGCACCGGCGGCTTCGCCAGCGGGGCCGGGGTGAAGACGACGGCGGTGGACTTACCGTCGCTCGGGTCGGGGCCGGCCTGGACGAACAACTGCCGTACGACCAGGAGGTACGGGACGCGCAGTGCGGTGCCGTGCTCGGGGGTGACGGTGACCGTGCCGCTGATCTCGGCCTCGCCGTCCGGGCGGTCGGCCCGGAGGGTCACGGTCGCCGTCGCGCCGGCGCCCGCCGGGATGCGCAGGGTATCGGGGCTGACCCTGGCCTCGCCGCTCGCCTTCAGACGGACGTTGCGGGCCTTGGTGCCGGAGTTGGTCACGGTGAGCTTCTTGCTGCCGCCAACCGTGTGCTTGGCGAGGTCGGCGAGGCCGTAGGAGAGGGTGGCCGGGGTGGTGGTGATGCCGGTGCCCGCCGTGTCGGCGGCCGCGGCGACGTCGAGGCGGCCGGAGCCGACGGTGCTCGTCCCGTAGTCCTTGATCTGCTTGGTGGAGCCCACCAGTTCGGAGGTGACCTTGGCCGGGCTCTCGCCCGGGTGCAGCTGGCGCAGCAGGGCCGCGGCGCCCGCGACGTGCGGTGCCGCCATCGACGTACCCGACATGCGGTAATAGCCGGGTTCGTAGAGGGACTTGGGGATGGTGGAGCGGATGTCGTAGCCCGGTGCGACCAGGTCCGGCTTCAGGTCCCACCTCAGGCCGGGGCCGCGCGAGGAGAACGAGGCGATCTTGTCGGTGACGTCCGTGCCGCTGATCGTCACGGCCACTTTGCCGTTCGCCAGGCGGCGACCGAGCTCGGCGTACTGGGTGGAGTCCATGCCCAGCATGACCATGGTGTCCATGCGCAGCGAGTCGCCGGAGTCCTTGAGTGAGGTCTGCGCCGCAAGCGGGATCGAGCCGTCGTCAGAGGGGGTTGGGGGCTGGTCCTGCGACAGCGGGGCCGGTGCGGCGAACACCGGGCCACCGCCGCCGGACGGGCCGCCGATGAGGGCGATCGCGCCGCGGCGCTCGGCTTCCCGGGCCATCTCGATCTCGGTCAGGTAGAGGTCCCGCGAGGACTGGGCGACCAGCATGTCGATGCGGACGGCTTTGCCCTTGACGTCGCCGGCCCGCTCCCAGTCCTGCGCGGTGCCCCGCCCGACATCGACGAGCTCGGCGGTGACGGGCTTGACGGGCGGATTCGCGGAGACCATTCCGCGGTACGTCTGGATCTTCTCGCCGCCCTGGTAAGCGGCGCTCGGTATGCGCAGCCCGCTGATGGAGGCGCCGACCGCGACGACGCCGTCGGCGGCGGCCGGGGTGCTCACGGTGCCCCTGCCCGGGCCCTCGTTGCCGGCGGAGGCGACGACGACAACGCCTGCCTTGGTGGCGGCGGTTGCTGCCGCACCCAGCGGGTCGGTGCCGTCCCCGTAGCCACCGAGGCTCATGTTGACGACATCGGCGCGGTGCGGATTGGCCGGGTCGATCGCGGCCTCGATACCGGCCACGATGTCGGAGGTGTAGCCCTCCCCCGCGTCGTCCATGACCTTGTACGCCAGGATGCTCGCGCCCGGCGCCACACCGGTGACGCCGCCCTGCTCTGCGGCCTTGCCGGCGATAATGCCGGCGACATGGGTGCCGTGGCCGTTGTCGTCCATCGGATCGGCATCGCCGTTGGCGAAGTCGTAGCCGCCGACGACCTTGTGGCCCTGGCCGAAGCCGCCGCCGAGGTCGGGATGGGTGTAGTCGACCCCGCTGTCCAGGACGGCGACGGTGGTGCCCCTGCCGTCAGCGCTGTTCCCCGCCTGGTCCTTGCGCCGCCACACCTGCGGAGCGTTGATCAGCGGCACACTCGCATCGGTGAGGACGTGCATCTTGGCATCGGGGACCACGGAGGCCACTCCGGGCAGCTGCTTCAGCGCGGCGACCTCGGAAGCCTTCACCGTCACCGCGACCGCGTTGAGCAGCAGACTCAGCGCGCGTGGTGAACCGGCGTGCAGCCCGGCGCCCTTGGCCCGGTCGAGGAACGACTTCTGCCGGCCGGCGAGGGCGGCCCGGTCCGTGCCGATCGCCCGGGCGTCGGCGGAGCGCAGAACGCCCTTCCCGGCCGCGGCGGCTTGCCCGGTCAGCGTGACGATGACGCGCTGCTCCGGATCCTGGTGGGGGTCCGCGGTGGCGGACTGGGGCACCGCGGACAGCAGGCCGCCAAGGACGGCGACCGCGAGTGCGGCAGTGAGAGATCTTCGAGGGGTCATACCCGACCAAGTAATCGGAATCGCGTGGTCCAGACAACGTTTTGGCCTGGCCCATTGCTGCCCCTGGCACATACAGGCCAGGATCCTGGCCATGCCCCAGCTGACCGCTGCCGGAATCGACCCGTTCGACGAGAGCGTCTACCGAGCGCTCCTTGTCCGCCACACCGCCGCTCCCACCGAGCTGGCCGACGATCTGTCCTGCTCCACCGAGCGGGTCGCCCGCGCCCTGGACCGGCTGCGCGAAAACGGCCTGGTAGGGCGGCTCTCCGGAACGCGCCGCCGCTACGCGGCCATTGAGCCGGGCGCGGCCCTGGAGTCCCTGGTCCGCTCCCGTACCGCCGACCTCGACAGCGTACGGGCGGCCGCCGGCGAGCTCTCCCGCCTGTTCACCACGGCCCAGCAAGGCAGCTTCGAACAGGTCGAAGTCATCACCGGCGGCGAGGCTTTGGGCCGCTGGTTCGTACAGCTGCAGCAGGAAGCACGCGAAGAAGTCATCACACTGGACCGTCCGCCGTACGCACTCACCACCTCCAATCCGGTCGAGGCGACCGCCCTCACCCGGGGCGTCCGCTATCGCGCCGTGTACGCCCCCGAGGCCCTGGAATGGCCCGGCGTACTGAGCGACATCCGCGAGTTGGTGGACCACGGCGAGCAGGCCCGCGTCCTGCCCGGTCTCCGTATCAAACTGGCCATCGCGGACCGGCGCCTCGCCCTGATGCCGCTCTCCCTCGACTTCACCACAGAGGTCCGTGCGGCCGTCATTCGCCCCTCCGCCCTGCTGGACGGACTGATCGACTACTGGGAACTCTGCTGGCGCACGGCCACCCCGCTGGACGCCCCCGCCGACGACCCTCTCAGCGAGGAGGACCGCCAGATGCTCACACTGCTGGTCGGCGGCCTCAAGGACGAGGCGATAGCCCGCCAGTTGGGCTGGTCGGTGCGGACGAGGCGGCGCCGGATCAGCCGCCTCCACGAGGAACTGGGCGCGGCCAACCGCTTCCAGGCGGGGGTGATCGCAGCCCGCCGGGGGTGGATATGAAGCCCCGCATTGGCTGAGGCAGACGGCAGGCCCGGTCGGCCGCCGCGGGCGAATTCGGTCGCGCCTTCGAGGCGACTGCCCGCACCCTGCGCCTGACCCCCGGCGGCCTGGTCATCATCGACAACCGCGTCACCGTCCACGGCCGCACCGCCTTCCGCCCCCGTTACGACGGAGCAGACCGCTGGCTGCAACGCACCTACGTCACCACCGGCCTGCGCCGCTCCCGCGACCACCGCCCCCACGACGGCCACGTACTCGCCCGTTGACCAGCCTGAAGAACCGTTACCCCTCGGCCGGTTCCACGATCACCAACGTGCCACGGCTTCCGGGACGGACCGCGTGTGCAGCTCCCGCCGCCACCATGAACAGCTCGCCCGCCCGCACCGACACCGGCATGCCATCCACCTCCAGCTCCAGTCGGCCGTCGAGGACCAGCAGAGCCTCGGCGGCACCATGGCACTCCTCCTCGACCGGCAGCCCGTCCATGCGCACGCGGGCCCCGAGATTCTCAGCCACCTCAACTCCCTTAGCCACGGCCGAGGGTGTGGGCGCGGCGGGCGGCTACGCTGCGCCCATGGCAAGCCCAGCGCGGAAGCCTCCCGCACGCCCGCCCTCCCAGCCGCCGCCGGGGCGTCCACCCAGCGGTCCACGGCCGGACAAGAACCCTCCCTTTCCGCCGAATCGCCCCCGGGCGGGAGCCTGACCATGCGCGTCGAACGCCTCTCCTTCAACCAGCTGCCCGAAGAGACCCGCGCGGCGGTGGATGACCGGGTCGGTACGGGATGCACGAGCGCTGAGATGGCCACAGGGGACAGTTCTGGTGTGGCCACGCTTCTGTATCTCCCGGACGGCGGAAAGATCTTCGTCAAGGGTCTGCCTGAAGACCACGAGCGAGTCGGCGAGCTCGAAGTGGAGGCGAAGGTCAACCCTCGTCTGCCCGACTTCGCGCCCAAGCTGCTGTGGCACCTGTCAGCGGGCGGATGGCGGCTGCTGGGCTTCGAGGGCGTCACCGCGACCCCCTGGGCCGACTTCACGCCAGACGGAGGCCATCTGGAGCGCGTCGCGGCGGCGCTGCGGGAGCTGAGTATCCGGCCCGCACCGGATGTCGGCCTGATGACGGCCTGGGACCGGTGGGGCCACTACTGCGATCCCGAGGACGAGCCGTTGCTCCAAGGACGCCGGCTCCTGCACACCGACCCCGCGGCAACGAACTTCCTCATCGCCGACCGGGCATGGCTGATCGACTGGGCGTGGGCGGCACGGGGGCCGGGATGGATCGACGCGGCCCTGTGGGGCTTCCGCCTCGTCCTGGACGGTAAGCAGACCCCTGAGCAGGCGAAGGAGTGGGTCTCGGCCATCCCCGACTTTGCTGAGGCACCCCGCCGGGGGGTGCGCGTGCTCACCGAGGCCGAGGCACGGTCGTGGGAGGACTGGAAGGCGTACGGCGCAGTGGGGATCGAAGGAGCCACCAAGGCCGCCCGCGCATGGGCCGATTTCTGGGCCTGATCTGCGGCGCGCGGGAGTGCGCAGGACGGGAGCCTGGTCTTGGCCCGCCGCTCAGCCGCGCGCAGCCCGCGAGATCCGCCAAACGATCGTCACGCTCAGGCCCGCAACGGAGCAGAGACCGGCCAGTTGACGCCCACAGGGGCCTCAGACTCGCCGCACGGTACGAGGCCACCGTGCTGGTCGCGGCCATCGACGAGTGGCTGTGGTGCGTGCGGCCATCGGCTGGCTTATGGCTCGTACAGGGGGAGGAAGTGGATGACTGCTTCCTCGTAGGGGTGGGCATCGCGGACCGCCTGCTGGACGGCGCGGGCTTGCTCCGCGTCACAGACCGATTCGATCCTGCATTCCTCAGCGTGCTGCACGATGCCAACCTCGCCGTCATACGGCCGCGAGCCGGCCAACGGCTGCCAGTTGCCGGTCACCCTCCAAACGCTGGAACACCGCGCGTACTCGCCGACCCGGCCCGCCCCGGCCGCATGGAGAGCCTCGATCACTGCATCCGCATGACTCTCCGGGACGGATATCTCAATCTTCAAACGCACCATGACCGGACCCTAACAACCCATCGACCAGCACTTTCACCAGAGGCCCAGCCGTCGTCGCTCACGGCCCGTCTGATCCAGGGGTGTTGACCCGGGTAACTCGCCGTCGGCAGATCATCGGGTACAGAGCGTGTACGCGCACGTCAGTGGAGCCCCCGCGGTGCGACCGGCCATTTGTAGCTGCTGGGGCCGTGAAACTGGTAACCGCTGCCCAGCCATTCCAGCACGTCCCCCTCGCCCGGGGAGTCGCTGCGCATTCCGGCGGCCTCGCGCGGGTCGCCCGCCATGATCTCCTGGGCCAGACGCTCTGCCTGGGCGTCGGGGTTCTCGTCGGTGACCGGGCGGATCGTTCCGAACCGGCCCGCGAAGCGCAGCGCGCCATCGGGCTGCGCTTCGTAGTTGACGAAGTAGAGGCGTATCTCGTCGGCCCACGGGGACGACCAGACCGCGCCCGCCTCGCAGCACCAGTGGGCGAGCCAGTCGGTCCGGGAGCTCAAGAGATCGCCGAGGACCCGGGCGACGGTCTGGGCGGGCCATTCCCAGCTGGAGTCCGTGGAAGCCCGTGCCACTTCGGCGTCGTACTGCCCGGCATCGAAACGCAGCTCGTCGTCAGGGTTGGTGCCTTCGGTTTCCTTCAAGTCCCACACCACCGTGGAGCCCTCGCGCCGCATGGCGACGTCCAGGGCGGAGTGACAACCGCACGTCGTCGCCATCTCCACCTCATGCGGTGCTTCCCCCACGGCGAATGGCCCGTCGGGGACGAGCCAGCTGCGCGCGTCGCCGCAGGACGCCATGTAGTCCCGTTCGATGAAGTCCACCCCGTCGCTCAGCGGCCGGACTTCGGGCATGCCGTGCCGGTCACGTGGATCCGGCGGGATCACACGGATCCCGAAAACGTGCAGCTGCTCAGTCATTCCCCCAGCGTCTCCCCCGCCGGGACGGTTGTCACCGAGTTTTCGATCTGACGGCGCTCCGGTCAGAGACGCGCCCGTTCTGCGACGCCGGTGGCGAGCCAGTGGCGCGAGCTCGTCCAGGGCGCGCCGGGTAGCCGACGAACTGGAGCTACGTGAGCGAGGCCGCCTTCGCGTCCCAGTCGATGTGGTGGTCGAACTGCCAGGCCATCTTCTCCGGGTTGATCAGCTTCATGCTCACCGGCATCACGAGGTCGCGCAGTACACGGCCGACCGGGCCCGCGGTCTTGTTGCTGTTCGTGCGGGCGCCGAGCTTGATGATGCGCTCGACGCGGGGGCGGCGCAGTTGTTCGTACGCGGCGAAGGCCTGGTCGTAGGGCAGGTCCCGCAGGCAGCGCGCCAGTTCGACGGCGCTTTCGGCGGCGATGGAGGCGCCCTGCCCGGAGCTGGACGAGGCGGCGTGGGCCGCGTCGCCGACCAGGGTCATACGGCCGCGGGTCCAGGTCGCGACCCTTGGCATGTTCTCCATCGGGCCGGTGATGAGGAGCTGGCCGACGTCGGTACGGCTGATCATCTCAAGGGCCGGGGTGCGGTCGTCGGCGAACGCGGCCCGCAGGGCGCGCATCCACTCGTTCGCGCCGATCGCCCGGGCCTCGGCGACTGTCATCGGGGGGCGGTGGGGCAGGTTCACGAACCACACCGCCGAGGAGTCGTCGAAGACCTGGTATCCGAAGAATGCGCGCTTGCCGAAGCACATGTACATGACGCCGTTGGTGGAGGGCATCCCTGATGGGTTCATCCGCGCACCGAAGCAGACCAGGCCGGCGTAGTTCGGCTCTGGAGCAGCCGGGTCGATCAGGGGGCGGACCGTGGAGCGGATGCCGTCGGCGCCGATGAGGATATCGGCGTTCGCCTGCGTACCGTCCGCGAAGTGCGCGGTGATGCCGGAGCCGGTGTCCGTCGTGCCGGTCAGCCGCTTGCCGTGATGGACGGGTACGGAGCGGCGCTCCGCCTCGTCGTAGAGCGCACGGTAGAGATCGGCGCGCCAGACGAACTGCAGGGGCGGGAGGCGGGAGGGCGGGGCGAACTGCGCGAGGTGCTTACCCGTCCAGCTCCGTAGCCCCATGGCGGTGACCGGTGTCCCGATGGCGCGGACGATGTCGCCCGCGCCGATCGCGTCGAGGGCGTTCTGGCCGTTAGGGGCGATGGTCATGCCGCCTCCGGCCCCATCGGCCGTGGAGTCGTACGCCTCGTGGACGACGGCGTCGATACCTGCCTGACGGAGGGCCATCGCGGCGACCTGGCCTGCGATACCGCCGCCGATGACGAGCGCGGTGCGGGCTTTGCCGATGCGGGTCATGACTGGCGCCCCTTCGCGGGGGCGTCGATCGTCGGTACGCCGCCGGTCTTGTGTGCGCGGCGCACGTCCTGGACGTACGCACGGGAGAACATCGCCGACAGGATCGCGATGCCGCCGCGGTGGATGCGGATCTCACTGTTCGTCGCGGAGCCGGACAGATGGATACGGCGGCCGGCCGCCTTGTCGGGGGTGGCTGAGGGCCGGGAGTCCTTGATCCTGCCGCGGGCGGTCCACCTCAGGTTCCAGTGGTCGATGGCGGTGCCGTCGTCGACGAGCAGCTTGACCATGGCCCGGTCCATGTCGAGGTGAATCTCGACGTCGTCGGGGAGGCCGGGGGAACGGAGGTCGAGGACGGCAGCGCCGTGGCGTGCCTTGATCTCGAAGCGGCCGGCCTCGGTCCAGTTTCCCAGGTGCTTGACGAGGCCGTGGTCGGAGTGGATGCGCTCGGTGAGGGACATCTCGGTGGTTCCTCTCGGGGCGGTGTCGCGTTGACGGTTCGATAGTTGCAGCGAAACTAGTCTCACGTCAACTAGTTCTTCTGGGGCTAAAATCGGGCCCATGACCACATCTGCTCCCCGCAGCTCCCCGCTCGCCCTGACCGTCCTGGCTCTGCTGCACTACAAGCCGCTGCACCCGTACGGCATCCAGCGGCTGGTCAAGGACTGGGGCAAGGAGCAGGTCGTCAACGTCAGGCAGCGTGCGAGCCTCTACCGCACGATCGAGCGGCTCAACGGCGACGGACTGATCGCGGTCCGCGAGACAGGGCGCGATCAGCAGTACCCCGAGCGGACCGTGTACGAGGTCACTGACGCGGGACGCGAGACCGCCCGCGCCTGGCTGGAGGAGATGCTCTCCGCGCCCAAGCAGGAGTTCCCGGAGTTCCCGGCCGCCCTGTCGAACCTGCTGCTGCTCACGCCGGAAGAGACAGCGGACGTACTGGAGCGGCGGGCCGACGCACTCGCGGAGAAGCTCGACGGACTGGAAGCGGCCATGACCGCAGAGGCGGAGCAGGGCCTGCCGCGCATCACCCGCCTGGAGACCGAGTACCTGCGGGCCGTGACGGCCGCGGAGCTGGAGTGGGTGCGCGCGGTGGTCGAAGACCTGCGAGCCGGCAGCCTCACGTCGTCGAAGGAGCAGTTGGACGCCCTCGCGGCGGGGCCGCTGCAACAGTGAGCCGGCCCCGGGCGCGTCCGGGGACTGCCTGAGGCGTCGCGCTCGCGCGGCGTCAAACCCCAGCCGTTCGTCTCACTTCCGTGTCCTGTGGTCCTGTGGGCCAGGCCAGGGACATCGCCTGCCGTTACTGAGGTTTTCGGGTTGTCGTCGGGTAGTGACGCTTGATGATCCCTGCGGTATGCCGGTGAGGTGAGGTATCCAGAGGGTGGGGGCCTGAC
>NZ_JBVIHM010000042.1:28519-56363 GCF_055570295.1 Streptomyces sp. NPDC031265 | reverse complement strand
TGGAAGTCCTGGCCGGCGCGCCCTCCTGACCGGTCGGACGAGTCGAACGGCCGACGGACGCGGACTGCGAGTACGCCACGATGCTGTCGAAACTCGTGAACATTCCGTCCCAGCTGCGGCGGCCGAGTGCCTCCCGAGCCGCTGTCGAAGTGCGGTCCGTTCTCGGGTTCTGGCTCGCTTTCCGTGATGCGCGCACGCTGAGTGACGGCTGACGCTCCGATCAAGTTGCCTGAAAATGACCAGGGCCCATCTTGATGTGGTCGACAGTCCCGCCGTGGAAGAGACGGCGCCCCGTTTGGAGGGCCTGCTGTTACCGTCCATCGCGGACGTTTCGGTGCTGTCGCTGGACGTGAGTCACGAGGCGATACGCATCGACGTCTGCAGTACGGCGGCCGGGGCGGTATGCCCGGACTGTGGGAGCGAGTCGACGCGGGTGCACAGCTCTTACCTGCGGTTTCCTGCGGACGTGCCGAGTGGGGGACGTCTGGTGGTCCTACAACTGCGAGTTCGGCGGTTCTTCTGTCCGGAGTCTTCCTGTGCTCGGCGAACGTTCGCTGAGCAGATGCCGGGACTGACCCGGCGACACAGCAGGTGGACGGAGCGGTTGCGGTCGACTCTTGCCGCGGTGGGTCTCGCCCTCGCCGGCCGGGCTGGCGCCCGGATGGCACGGGCATTCGGGGTGTCCATCAGCCGCAGCGCGGTGTTGCGGCTGCTCGATGCACTGCCGGAACCCGAAGTCCCGGCCCCGAGGGTGGTGGGTGTTGATGAGTACGCCACACGCAAAGGACGGGTCTACGGCACTGTGCTCGTCGACGTCGAGACCCGCCGCCCGGTGGATCTGCTGCCTGACCGGGAGGCGTCCAGCCTGGCCGCATGGCTGGCGAAGCGACCGGGGATCGAGATCGTCTGCCGGGACCGCGCGCCGTTCTTCGCGGAAGGCGCCACAGCCGGGGCACCCCAGGCGACGCAGGTCGCCGATCGCTGGCATTTGTGGCACAACCTCGGGGAGGCCGCTGAGCGGGCTGTCGCCCGCCACCGCGAGTGCCTTCGCGTTCTGGTCCCCGATCGCGAGGGGAAGGCCGACGAACCGGCGCCGCCCGAGGAGAAGGCGGACTCTCTATGGCGGAGCGAGCGGTTCGCCAACCGCGTCCGAGCCAGGCATGCCACGGTCCACGCGCTGCTGGAAGCCGGCCACAGCCGCCGTTCCATCGGGCGTCAGCTCCAGATGACCCATCGCACCGTCAAAAGCCTCGCCGACGCTGCGAAGCCGGAAGACCTCTTTCGCGGCCAGTGGCAGCACAACAGGACCTCCGTCCTCGACGAGTACAAGCCCTACCTGGACGATCGTTGGGAGGAGGGCTGCACCAACGCCTGGAAGCTCTGGGAGGAGATCGTTCCCATGGGTTATCGAGGCAGTTACGGCCGGGTCAGCGCCTACCTGCGAGAGAAACGCACCTCGCCACGGCCGGTCACCGCGCAACCGCCGGCACCCCGCGTGGTGACGAGATGGATCCTCAGCCGACCCGAGACGCTGACCGAGATCGAACAGCTCCGACTCAAGGCTGTCCTTGCCAACTGCCCTGAGCTCGCCGCCCTGACCGGCCACGTCCGGTCCTTCGCCCAAATGCTCACCGAGCGGCAGGGGGAACGGCTCCCGCAGTGGCTCGACGCCGTCCGCCAGGACGACCTTCCCAGCCTCCACACTCTCGCGGCCGGCATCGACCGAGACCGCGACGCCGTCATCGCTGGCCTGACCTTGCCTTGGAACTCTGGCGTCGTCGAAGGACACGTCAACAGGATCAAGATGCTCAAGCGCCAGATGTTCGGTCGCGCCGGCTTCGCCCTGCTCCGCAAGCGAGTCCTCCTCGCCCCGTGACCGATGTCAGTGGCTCCTGGAACCATGCCTTCATCCGAGACAGCCGTATCAGGAGCCATGCATGGGAACGTGGGGAACCGGCCCGTTCGACAGCGACCTCGCCGCAGACTTCGTCGATGAACTTCAGGGACTCACCCACCAACAGGTCATCGACGTGCTGGAGCGGGCATTCCAGCGAGTCACCGACTCTGGAGAACGCGTCGATGGCGGAGACGGGGCCGAAGCCGTTGCCGCCGGCGCTCTCGTCGCCAGTACCCTCCCGGACAGCCCCATCGTGATTGACCCCGATGACGGCCCCCGGGAACCGCTGCCCAAACTGCCAGCCTCCCTTCGCGGTCCGGCGAGACTCGCACTGAGCCGGGTTCTCCAGGACGGATCAGAAATGACAACCGGCTGGGTGGACAGCGCCGACGCCGACCAGTGGCGCCAGGAAGTGCGACAGATCCTCCAAGCACTCGAAACACCCACTGATCACTAATCGTGACCACTTCACGGAAGTCGGGCCAGAACCCGTTCTCATGGACAAAGCCAGTAAGCCCGCTCCGCGTGTCGGAGACTTCCTGGTCCGGGGACTCCGTACCGACAGATGCCACGACGCAAGCCTCGTCCGAGACGTGCCCGACCGGGTATTAAAGCGGGCAGTCTGACTTCAACAGCACCGGGAGCCGGGGACATCAAAATCAGGCTACAGACTGACGTCCACGATTTCGGTCGCATCACATTGGGGCTGACTCGTGCTGGGGTCGCTTGCCTTGCCTGGCCTGGCCTGGCGCGTCGGGCGTGGGCATCCGGCGGTAAAATCAAGAGAGACGTCTCCCCCGCAACCGCCGACAGGCTATCTCTGAGGGGGTTGAGCCCATGTCCGTCCCACCCCGCGCACGCCGAGACGGTTTGCGCCGGCCCTGCCTCGCCGCAACTCTCACGCTCGCCCTGGCTGCCTCTATCGGCACCGCGAACGCAGCTGTGGCCCGGCCCGGCCCCGCGCCCTCAGTCGTAACCGGCTACGACCCGCTGTGCAAGCGCTTCGAGGACTATAGCCGGGCCGACAAATTCGTCGACAAAACCCTCGCTAAAGGTATCTTGCGAGGGATCGTAACCTTGGCCATCAAAAGCCCGTGGGGCCGCAGCAGGAATCTCGGAAATTTGAGATTGCCCCCCGGCACCTACGGTGCCGGTGCGACCCTGATTCTCGGAGCCGCGAAGGCATCCTGTCCACCCCAAACACTGATACCCGCCGCGCAGTCCCTGCGGCATCTGGCGCCCGACCTGCCGCAAGAGCAGCCCGCATACCCCAGCTCCGACGACTACAAGGTAATTTTCCCGCCCCCCGAGACTGACGGATCGGCCGCCCTGCGGGCGGCTCAGGAATTCAACAGCACCGCATCCACCCGCCTGAGTTCGCAGCAAGTCCTCAACCTGTCTGACGCACTGTGCAACGACGTACAGCACGGGGCAGCACAAACCAACCTCCGCGCCTACCTCGGTCGAGCCGATCTGGACTCCCTCGACGCCGTCAACACCCTCGTATCGCTGACCATCAACCGCTGCTCCCTGCCCCCGGCCGAGACAGAGGCTGTGACCGGACGACTGAACGACTTCCTGGTCGCCAATCAGCACCTCGCGGAACTTCCGCCATTCCTCGTCAACCCCACCTGGAACTGCGGCACCACTCCACAAGAGGCCAAACTCAACTGGGTGGTGGCCGGGGCAAACCCCATCACCGGGTACGAGCTGTACCACCTCAACGCAGACGGCAGCACGACCTCGTACAACGTCCGCACAGCGATCTACCGGGGCGTCACCACAACCACTGTGCCGAACCTCGCCCCCGCCATCCATGACTTTGCCCTTCGCGCTACCGACGATCAGGGCAACCACAGTGCGTGGGTAGCGATCCGCGCCGACCAGCGGATATGCCACCCATTCTCGAACACGACCCGATAGGGGGGAGGTGTGGTGACTGGGGTTTTGGGGGTGGACGGCGGCTCGTCCAGGGTGGGGAGGGGGTAAGCGGCGAGCGCGAGCCGCCGCCGCACGAGAACCCACCGGCCCGTACGGCCGCCGGGCCCGAACGACTCTCGGGCCCGAACCGCCGCCGGGTGCCAACCGCGCCGGGGCCTATTCGCTCCCGCCTACGTGCATCCCCTACGACGTGCACCCGCAGTTGCTGCCGTAAGAGATGAACCACACGCCCCCAGCGCAGAGGATGGTCAGCACCGCCGACCCCAGCAGCCACGGCCACCGGCGCCCCGGATGGTTGCGGGCCTCGACAGCGGCGAGGGTGCCGACGGCGCCGCTCAGCAGGACGACCGCGATGCTCAGCGTGAGAGCGGGACTCCGGCCCCACCCCCAGACCGCCGTGGCGAGTACGGCGATGAGCAGGGCGCAGCTGACCACCTGGATGACGATCTCGGCTAGGAACTCCCGGACCTGCTCGGCAAGGAACTCCCGAGTCCCGTGGAGCAGTGCGCGCTTGGGACGCTCGGGTCGCTCGCGGCCGGATTCGGTGGCTGAGGCGGCGGGACCGTGGTCGGGTAACGGTTCCTCGGACGTACCGGATGTACCGGACGTAGAAGTCACGACAATTATCTATGGCTGTCAAGCGAATCAGCAGGTCAATGGACCGCAGCCTTTTTAGGCAAGTAAGGCACGTGTGTGGCAGGCAGTGAAGCAAAAATGATCTTGAAGTCCTGACGAGGTACCGTGGCCAAGGTTGCTACTGACCTGCCGTCACTCCAGCCTCGATACGGAGCCGGCGCCTTCGGGCGTGTTTCGTGAAGCGTGCGGGCAGGTGGTAGAGACGAAAGCGCAACTCAGGTTCGTCGCGCCAGGCGCGATCGCCACCGCGAGCCGGGCTTTTCAGCGAACCGAGTTCCATCCACTCATTGATGGCGTCGTGGGCAACATCCGGCCTCGACGGTGAACTCCGCTCCGGCGGCCAGGGTGGCGTCGGCCCGGTGGACGACCGTGTCGAGTGTCTTCGCACGGTGATCTGCGTTGTACTGGCCGTGGCGACGACTCATCTGTGTGCGTGTGATGTTCCCTGTCCGTCAGGATCGTGGCGGTTGGCGTTGGTCGTCTTGATCTCCACTCGCCCGACTCGTGCCGGCTTGCTGGCGGGGGCTGCCGCATGACCGATCTTCCCGATCCTGCTCTGTTCTGGGAGACGTCACAGCGCCGGGACGGTGCCCGCCGCAGGGCTGTCGAGTGGTGGCGTGACGCAGTCTGCTATCAGGTGTACCTGCGTAGTTTCGCTGATGGAAACGGCGATGGTGTCGGGGACCTTGCCGGACTTCGTCGACGCATGCCCTATCTGTCCGAGCTGGGTGTGGACGCCGTGTGGGTCAATCCCTGGTATCCCTCTCCGATGGCTGACGGGGGTTACGACGTCACCGACTACCGGGCCATCGATCCCGCGTTCGGGAGCCTGCCCGAGGCCATCGCGCTGATTGAGGAGATCCACACTCTGGGGCTGCGCATCCTGATCGACCTGGTACCCAATCACACCTCCTCTCAGCACCCCTGGTTCGGCGAGGCGCTGGCCGGCGGCCGCGGCTGCGTCGAGCGGGACCGTTTCGTCTTCAGGGCGGGCCTCGGTCCGGGGGGTGACCTGCCGCCCAACAACTGGCGGAGCGTTTTCGGCGGCTCGGCGTGGACCCGGGTCGTCGAACCCGACGGCATGCCCGGAGAGTGGTACCTGCATCTGTTCGCGCCTGAGCAGCCCGACCTCAACTGGAACAATGCCGAGGTCCGCCGGGAATTCGAGTCGGTCCTCAGGTTCTGGTTCGATCACGGCGTCGACGGGCTCCGCATCGACGTCGCGCACGCCATGATCAAGGCCCCAGGTCTGCCGGACCTGGGCCCGGCAGACATCGAACTCATCGGATCGGCCGCCCATCCAGGCCATCCCCACTGGGACTGCGAGGGGGTCCACGAAATCTTCCGTGGCTGGCGCGCGGTGGCCGACTCCTATGCCGAGCCCCGCGTGTTCGTCGCCGAGGCGTGCGCGCGCAATCCCGAACGCCTCTCCCGCTACGTCCGCCCCGGGGAGCTGCACACCGCCTTCAACTTCGACTACCTGACAACCCCGTGGCGCGCGGAACACCTGCGCACTGCGATCGACAGCTCCCTGACGACGATGGGCGCCGTCGGCGCACCGGCGACCTGGGTGCTCTCCAACCACGATGTCGTGCGACACCTCACCCGCTACGGGCGGCCGCAGTCCTACGGCCCGGTGCACGATCTCGCCGATCATCTTCTTGCCGGCCCGTTCGACGTGGATCTGGGCACGCGTCGGGCACGGGCGGCCGCTCTGCTCACGCTGGCTCTTCCGGGCTGCGCCTACGTCTACCAGGGTGAGGAGCTTGGCCTGTGGGAGGTGGAGGACCTGCCTGATGAGGCGCTGCGGGACCCCATTTGGCAGCGCTCGGGACACGCCAACCGCGGCCGCGACGGCTGCCGCGTGCCGATGCCCTGGTCCGGCGACGCCCCGCCCTTCGGCTTCAGCCCCGACCATGCGGGATCAGTTCCGTGGCTGCTCCAGCCGCAGGAGTGGAAGCGTCTCACCGTGCAAGTGCAGCAGGGTGACGAGCAGTCGATGCTGGAGCTGTACCGGCGGGCGCTGCACATCCGCAGGCTTCACCCGGCTCTGGGCAGCGGGTCCTTGGTCTGGGATTCCACCGCTGGACCCGGCGTACTGTCCTTCACCCGTCCCCCCGGTTTCCAGTGCATCGTCAATTTCCGCGCCCACGCCTTTCGGCTGCCGGACCACGACGGTGTGCTCCTGAGCAGCGTTCCTCTGGAGAATGGAAGCCTGCCCGGCGACGCGGCCGTTTGGCTCACCCGATGACACCCGCGCGACCGCACCGCCTGGGCCAGGGGCCAGCGGGGGGAGCGGCAGCCACACGAGCGTGATGCAGGCCGATGCCGTCCGGATCGCCCTGCGACGGCCACGCGACGACGGCATTCGAACTGGCCGCCGGGCCACGCCAAGCACGGCACCGCATCGTCGAACATCAAACCGAAGGACGCATTTACGAACATTCGGGGACTTCACGGGGCGTTTTGGAGTCGCTACGCTGAACGTGGCGTAACCAGTCGCATCTGTAGCGTAATCAGCTGACGTGCCGGCAATCGTGCCCTCGCCTGTCCCTGAAGCAGCCGGTCATAGGGTCCGTTCCCAGAGAACGGACTGCTCCGCCGGGGCCAACCTCCTTGAAACCTCAGTTGAGATCGCTCTGATCGGCTCTCCTCGGGGCCGGCCACCGAACCCGGTGTTCCGCTGGTCCCAGCTCAGCACCTCGCATCGACGAGGCAAGCGACGGAGACCACCATGGCCACCAGCTACTGGTTCAATGTCCTGGACTACGGTGCCACCGCCAATGGCGTCACCGATGACACCACCGCAATCCAATCCGCGATCAATGCAGTGCCTTCCTCCGGCGGAACTGTCGTTTTCCCGGCGGGCACCTACAAAATCTCCTCCGCGTTGGTGGCACGCTCCAACCTGATCCTCCAAGGCGTCAGTGACGGCTCGGCGGTGATCGCGCAGAGCAGCACAACGGCCAACGGCCTCACCGGCTCGGACATCACGCGGCTGACCATCCAGGATCTCACCGTCCAGGGACCGGGCAGCGGCAGCGGTAAGGGGATCCTGCTGACGCGATCGGCGAACCCCGCGACCGTCTCGCTGTCGTTTTCACGGGTGACGGTGAAGTTCTTCGGCAACACCGGGATCGATCTGTCCAACCCGATCGTGTCCACGTTCACCGGAGTGACATCGGCCAACAACGGCAACCACGGCTGGGACATTCACGGTGTCTCCGGAGGTGCGGCAGGGACGAGTTGCTCGTTCATCGGCTGCTACGCCGACATCATCACCAACGCGGGCTTCCGTCTCGACACGATGGCCTACTGTTCCTTCGTCGGCTGCGCAGCGGACCACTGCGGCATCGGCTACGAGGTGACCGGCGTCGGAAGCCAGGGCATCAGCTTCAACGGGTGCGGCGCCGAATCCGCGGTCAACCGCGGCACCGGATACGACGGCTACAGCTGGAAGATCAACGCAGCCATCGGCGTGGGCCTGTTCAACTCCTTCACCTACAACAGCCCCAACGTCAGCATCTGGGTCACCGGCGGCGCCCGAGGGGTCAGCATCCTCGGATTCGCCGAGAACACCCCCACCGGTGCGGCGGTCAACTCGATCAAGGTCGACTCCGGCTGCTCGGCCACTCTCGGCGACTTCAGCAACGTGGAACCCCTGTCGCTGGCGGGCAGCACCAACATCATCAACGACACCGCCGGCGGCACTGTCGCCGCCGGGTTCGTCTACGGCGCGGACTCCGCCTACTACGAGGGCACCGTCTCCTCCGGCACCGCGCCGACCTCGGCCGACCATCTCGCGCGCAAGGACTACGTCGACTCCAAGGTCAACCCCGCCCCCGTCACGCTCACCGACGCCCCGACCATCGCCACCAACGCGGCCCTCGGCGACCTCTTCCGCGTCACCCTCCAGGGCAACAGAACCCTGGGTGCACCCACCAACCCCACCAATGGCCAACGCGTCACCTGGGAACTCATCCAGGACGCCACCGGAAGCCGCACCCTCACTCTCAACTCGATCTTCGTCCGGGGTACCACCATCCCCACCGTCACCCTCACCACGACGGCCAACAAGCGGGACTTCCTCACCGCGATCTACAACGCCACCACCAACAAGTGGTACGTGCTCGACTTCGTCAAGGGCTTCTGACCGGCGGGGACGGGGCTTGACCGCCATGATCCACTTGCCGGGCGACCTTGATCGGGGAGAATCGTCTGTAGAGCATTACCGTCATTCCCGGCAATAGTCCCAGGCGGCGCGGGCCGGAGCAGGCACTGGAGCGGCAAATGCCGCGGTGCTTCGGCGAGGACAGCCTCCTCGTCGAAGCCGAGAGCTCGCCCGCCGCCGACCTCCATCGCTCAAGCAACCCGGCGCCATTCAGGAGCAGGACTCGATCCTCCTCCCGTAGGCGGCGTCGCGGAACTTCCTGCTGGCCGATGGGCGCTACAGGATGCTGAGGTGCCATTGGTGGGCCGTCCGACGCGGGGGCAGACGCGCGAAGAGGCTTGGGGGCCTGCGTTCGTACGTCAGCGCAGAGACCTGACCTCCAAGGGCCTGACCCTGCCCGGACACGTACCCGACCTTCGCGGTGCCGGGCCGGGACGAATTGTTGTGCTGGTGCCCGCGCACAACGAGGAAGCGCTCATCGCCGAGACCCTCGAGTCGCTCGCTGCCCAGACCAGGCCCGTGGACGAGGTCATCGTGGTCGCCGACCGATGCACCGACCGCACCGCTCAGATCAGCACAGCCCACGGCGCGAAGGTCGTTGAAACGGTTGCGAACACGCAGGCCAAGGCAGGCGCGCTCAACCAGGTCCTGGACGAACTACTGCCACGGCTGTCCGACGACGACGCCGTCATGATCATGGACTCCGACACCTCATTGTCCCCCGAGTTCATCGCCCGGGCAGCCCGCCGCCTGCACGAGCAGGAACCCGGCCTCCCACCCATCGGCGGCGTGGGCGCCGTCTTCTTCGGCTACCCCCTACGCCGACTGGTCTGCCACCTCCAGAACAACGAGTACGTGCGCTACGCACGCGAACTCCACCGCCGCCACGGCCGCGCCGACGTCCTGACCGGCACAGCCTCCCTCTACCCGGTCAAGGCCCTGCGCCACGTCCACCGAGCCCGCACCCAGAGCAGCCTGCCCAGGGGGGACGCCGTCTACGACGTGGAATCGCTGACCGAGGACAACGAACTGACCCTCGCACTCAAACACCTCGGATACCGCTGTGTGTCCCCGTGCGCCTGCGTCGTGGGCACCGAACTCATGCCCACCTGGTCCCGGCTCTACTACCAGCGGCTGCGGTGGCAACGCGGCGCCCTGGACAACCTCAGGGCCTACGGCCTCACCCGCGTCACACTGCCCTACGTGTGCCGGCAGGCGCTCACCTATCTCAGCGTGGCCTTCGTCCCCTTCTTCCTCACCGTCCTGCTGTACTACACCGTCACCAAGGGATTCCCCGGACTGCCATGGTTCTGGGTCGCGATCACCAGCATCGCGGCCTTCGAACGCGTCTGGGCAGCCAAACGCGGCGGATGGAAGGCCCTGCTGCTCGCCGTCGCAATCGTGCCGGAAGTACTCTTCGACCAATTCCTCAACGTGGTCTACGCCAAAGCCCTCATCGACATCCTGACCCGCTCCGACGCCACCTGGGAACAAACACGCGACCGCAAGAAACGCCTACGGAGGCTGCTGGTCACCACCTGCGGTCTGGTCCTCCTGCTGGCCGGCGTCGTGGGCCTCGCATTCGCCTGCATCGCGCTCGGCATCGCCTGGCACCTGATCGCTGTCTTCGTGCTCTCCGGGGTCGCCGCAGCCGTCATCCGCCTCAGCCGCCTGTACCCCCTCGGACTGCTGCTGTCCCTGCCCAGCGGAGAACCAAAGCACGACGAGATCCCACCCTGGCGGCAGCCAGGGGTGCCGGCATCGCTAGCGACCGGCTCCCGCGGCCACCGTTGACCGGTCACGACAGCACAGCCGCCCCCACCGCTACCGAGCCAGACGACAGGTATAACCGCCGCCCTCACGGGTGACCCCGCGGAACGCAGTGACGCCCCTGCCCGGCAGACCACAGGCCCAAGGCGTCAACTCAGCTCCATCCGCCGCACGTTGAGCACATAATTCTGAGTTGTCGTCTGATTACACTGCGCGCCCGTCGAACTGACTGCGATGGGACATCCGTATGAGCTACACAGATCAGGACGGGCGCGAGGGCCGGCGGCTGATGGATGACGGCCGCGAGAACCGGCTGGTGATCGGCGACAAGCTGCTGGCCGTCACGGCCTCGGGCCAGGACGGCGTCTTCGAGCGGTACTGCGCCGAGATCGGCTTGAACCCGCGCACGGCCCGCCAGTACCGGCACACCGCCCGCATGTGCACCCCGCCCGTGCGGCAGCTCGTGGCCGACAGAGGCGTCCACGTCTGCTACAGCGTGTTGCGGGAAGGCGCCCGCCTGGCTCCGTCCGGGAAGCCGTACGACGAGGGCTACAGCACACTGCGGTCGCTGCTGGAGGAAGCGCGCGAGGCGGAAGCTGGCCGAATCTCCGTATCCCAGTACCAACGTGCCCTGGGCATCGGGCCGGCTCTGCAGGACCTGCTGGACCCCGCCAGCAGCACGACTTTGGCCGACTACCTCGGCTCTCTGACTCCTCAGGAGCGTGACAAGGAACTTCGCGACCTGGTGGAGAAGGAGGGCGAGATGCACGATGCCGTCAAGCGGGTCATGGACGACAAGCGCCGCCGCGAGCGCGAGATGCGCGGTCCCGGCTGCGGCATCAAGCCCGACAAGGGCCATGTCCTGTCCAGGGACCTGGTGCGGCTGCGGGACCAGGCCACCGGCCTCATGCACCGCTACCCGCCGTCGGTCGCCGTGACGTTCAGCGACGAACAGCGGGCCGCGTGCAAGCAGGTCCTCGGCACGGTGGAAGTCCTCGCCACCTGGATCAGGGTCAAGCTCGACGACCAGGCGGCCGGGGCCGCCTCCGAGCGGGCCTCGGCCCGGGACCTGGTGGCGGTGTGATGGAGCCGGTCACCGATGACGGTGAGGACAGCCTCAACGCCGATATCCAGGAGTTTTCCACGCACGACAAGAAGGGCGGCTGGGCCCGTGCTCTGCTGATCGCCCGCCGCGTCGAGCCCGGCGAGGGCGACGGAGTACGGACCGAATATCAGTCCAGGTGGTTCGGCCGAACCACCTTCCGGCGCATCAGTGCTCGGGAGTTCGCCCGTCGGTCCAAGTCCAGCCACAAGCGGGTCATGGCGATCCTCCGCGCATGGGAGCGTGCCGCTGCGGACGGCATCGTTCCTCCCGCCGCGGAGCTGACGCCGAGCACGGCTGTGGAGCTTCCCGACGCGGACACTGTCCCGTTCTTCGGCGAAGGGGGGTATTACCGCAGCTGGGAGGGGTCGAATCTCAACCAGCAGCGCCGTCAGGCCATCGAAGCCGAGGCAGAACGAGCCGGGGTGAAACCCGCCAGTCCCGTCTTCATCGCCGGGCACTCAGGGGCGCTGACCACGGCGGTCGTGGCTGACCCCGCGGCCCGCATCGCGGCCCAGAAGGGCATTGCGGAGTTCGAGCGGCGCCAGGTGCAGGCGGACGGTGGAGACCGGGCAGCATCGCGTGAGGTCGGTCAGCAACGTGACCGCGAGTTCGATCTGGAGCAGGCGTCAGCAGAGCCTGCGGACGATGAGGCGGAGAGCGAGGCCGCTCTGCGGGCCGTACGTGCCTCCCGGCACAGGTCCGAGCCGGATGTGGCCCTGCAGGTGTTCACCGAGATGGCCGAGGTCCGCCTGGGCACGCTGCGGGCGTTGTCGCTGCTGCAGGGCAACCAGGTGCAGTTCACGGGCGAGAGGAGCCGGGCCATCGTGGAGCTGTGCGAGGCCTCGAAGGCGGCACTGGCGTTCATCAGTGATCTGGCCGCCAGCCCTTATACCGCGCTGAACGACGACGCTCTGCAGGCGTTCTTGGACGAGAGCGAGAGGAAGCTGGGATGAGCCCCAGGCGTGACAGCGACACCCCTTCCCCGGCCGAACAGGACGTGATCGACGTGCTGTTGTGGCTGGGCCACAACGCCGGCCGCGAGTTGTCCTACGCGGACATCGCCCGCGGCACCGGCATCCCCGACACCCCCCGCCTGCGGCGGGCGGTGCCCCGGTCCAGGGCCGCTGCCCACGAACTCGGCCACCGCCTGGAGCAGTTCATGCCCTCCCGCGACCCGCTGCGGCGCGGGGCGAGGGTGACCCGCTTCCACAAGAGCGGCCAGGGCGACGAGTTCGGCGCCCGGGATGCCCTGCTGGCCTGCCGCAAGGCCGTGGCCTACATGGGCGACATGCACCGGGCCTGCACGTTCGAGGCCAACAACCCGAACAGCATCGAGCCCGAGGCGTTCGGGCAGATGGCCGATGCCGCCGAGGGCTGTATGAAGACCGTCAGCGGCGTGGAGGGCCTGGGCAGCAAGGTCTTCCATGCACAGGGCACTATCCGGCGCCAGGCCGAGCGGATCGCCGACCTGGAGGCCCAGATCGCCGACCTGACCGCGCACCGGTCCGAGTCCGCCGCCTCGGCCTGAAACGATGTACTGAACGGCCCGGCGGCGACAGCCGCCGGGCCGTTCAGCGTCGCACCGACGTCAGGCGCGGTTGATCTGCTTGAGCATCCGCTTGCCCGCTTCGCGGGCGGCGGCCAAGTCGTCCTCGGTCTCGGTGAGTTTGCGCTTCAGTTCATCCCGTTCGGTGCGTATCTGATCGCGTTCCAGGGTGATCCGTTCCACAGCAGCCAGGAGCTCGTTGACCCGCTCGGTCAGCTCCTTGGTCCCGGCCTGGTCGAGTTGGGCGCCCAGCGAGCGCTGGACGGCCTTCTTGAGGCGGTCACGCTCGTCGCGCAGGGCCTTGTTCTCCTCGCGGACCAGGGCCAGGTCGGTGGCCAGGCTCGCCGCGGAGGCATCCCTTCCGGCCTGCTTCGTGCGGCGCTCGGACTGGGTCTGGCTCTTCATGGCGGCCTCGATGTGCTCGCGGACGCCTTCGGCGTAGACGAGCCACCGGGACACCCCGGAGGCACGGGCGACGGCGAGGAAGGTGACCGGCTCGCCCTTGGCTTTCATCGCGTCCACCGTGGCCAGCACCTTGGCCCGCTTGGACTGGCTGTCCTTCTTGCGACTGGCGCGCAGGACGTCGCCGGGGGTGCGTTTCGCCTCGCTCATGCCGTGCTCCCGCCGCGCTGGCTGGGCAAGCCGGGCATGCCCAGCGATACGGAGCCGTGGCCCTGGGCTGCCCGGACCTTGCGCAGGACGGCCGACGCTTCCTCGATCTCGCCGCGCTCACTTGGGCTCATGGCTTCCACCAGCTTCCGCATCGTCTCGGCGGTTCCCTTGAAGGCCGCGATCTGGTCGTCCAGGTTCTTCACCACGAACTCGTCCGTCTCCATCATGACCGCCATCTCCTTGTCGGCCTTGAGTGAGCGGATGTGGTCCTCGATGGCGGGCAGATAGGACGGATCGGGCCTGTACGAGGGGCAGGCGGCGCACTGGAAGCGGATCGGGCATGCTTTTCCGCCCGCCTTGACGTTGGAGGGTTCGGTACAGTTGCCGAACGGCACCGCCACCGAGCGGGCCTCGTACGCGGTAGCGGACGCCATCGGCGCGGACTTGCCCCTGCGGTCCACGGTGTGCAGGCGCATCACGTTGACCGCCTCCCGTTTCCGCTTGTGACTGATCTTGTAGTACCGCTGTGTGGTTTGCGTGGATTTGTGGTCCATCAGCTCCCGCAGGACCTCGATACGCACCCCGGCGTCCGCGTACCGCTGGCAGAACGAGTGGCGGAAGGCGTACGGGTAGATGAGAGAGCGGTCGAACGGCAATCGGCCGCCTTCCTTGCCGAACTCCTCGGACAGCAGGACAGGGACGCTGTCGGCCCACTTGCGGATCATCGCCGCGATCTGCTCGGGCAGCAGGTGCCGGATGATGCCGTTCTCACCAGCCGGCGGGAACAGAAACCCTTCGCTGCCCGTGGGCAGGTCGAGCGTGTCGCGCACGGCCCGCCAGGTGCGGATGGTCTCCACGGTGTCGTGTTCGAGCTCCAGGCGCCGGTTCAGGCGGCGGCCCTTGCGGTTGTCCCAGATCAACAGCCATTCGCCATCCGCGTGTTCGAGGCAGTTCGTCCTCAGCTCGGCGATCTCGTACGGGCGCCGACCGGTGTCCCGCAGCAGCTCGTAGATCGCGCGGGCCATGGCGCGGACCTGCTCGGGCGTCATCTTCCCGTGTGTCATGCCCTGCCCCAACCGGTCCACGTAATCGTCGAGCTGGGCGATGACGGACTCCGGCAGGGCCTTGCCGGCCTCATCCTCGTCGACTTCCTCGCCCTTGATGACGTGGCTGGAGTGCCTCGCGAAGCTCGCGGACATGCCGTCCAGGTGACCGGCGGCCCGGTTGTAGTCGAGGATCTTGAAGAAGAACGACAGCAGGGCGCCGCGCTGCTTGCTCGCCATGGCCCCGCCGTCCAGCTTGGGCAGCTGGCGGAAGGTGTCGACCACGGCGTTCATGTCGGCGAAGACCAGAACCGAGGCGTCCATGCCGCCGCCGGGCCGGCGACACCACCGTGCGCCGCTGGCGCGACGAGCTGATATCCCCTGCTCGCCGCCCGCGCACCCCGCATGGACCGTGCATGCAAGAAGATCGCGAAACGGGGTGGCGAGGTCATCCTCATCGACGGCACCCTGATCCCCACCGTCCGCCGCACCGGCGCCGCGAACCGGCCCAACTACTCCGGCAAACACCGCCGTCACGGCCTGCACTTCCTCGCCCTCACCGACGAGAACGGCCGCCTGATCTGGATCTCCGCGGCCCGCCCCGGCCGCACCCACGACATCGCCGCCGCCCGCCGCGACCACATCCTCACCCACCTGCGCGCGGCCGGCCTCGGCGCCCTGGCCGACCTCGGCTTCCTCGGCCTCACCGACGACAGCGACGACCCGGTGATCGTCACCGGCTACAAGGCCACCCGCGCCAGCAAGCTCACCCCCGGCGAGAAGCAGGCCAACCGCGTCCTGGCCGCCGCACGTGCTCCCGTCGAACACGGCTTCGCGCACCTCAAGACCTGGCGCATCCTCACCAAACTCCGCACCGACCCCGCTCGCGCCACCGACCTCCTGCGAGCTCTCCTGGTCCTCTCGAACCTCGAGCTCTCACGCTGACAGACGATCAGTCATATTCGGCGCGGTACGGCTCCGTCCTGCCAGCGGTAGAGGTCGCGCAGCAGGGAAATCTCGGCGCCGTGATGAATCAGCTCCCTGTTGACGTGCAGGACCCTGTTCTCCATGGGAAACCGCTCGGGACCCACCGTGGGCGGATTGTCCAGGTCAGCGTCCGAGAGCTCGCGGACCCCCGCATTCCATCTCCCGTACATCTCATCGAGCTGTTTTAGCGCCTCGTCAGCGGTCCCCGCGTAGGCGAATGCCTGGGACTCGACGTCCTGGCCGCCGAAGTACCATCCGACCCGATAGCCCAGGCAGGAGACGATGATGTGCGCCAGCCGCCAGGCAATCGTGGTCACCGGCGCAGGCACCGGGGCAGGGGACGCGAAGTCCATCGTCCATTCCCCCGAACCTTCCGACATCGGTGCGGCCGACGTGCCACCTGGGCGGATGCTCCAGCAGCCGCGCACCGGCTCCCAGAAGTACTCCTCGTCGGTAAGACCCTCCAGCCGTGGCCGCAGGTTCTTGCTCCAGTACCAGTCCAACTGGTCCGCGAGTCCCTCGCTTCTTGTCATTTCCGCACACTACATACAACGGAGACCTGGCTGCGCCCCTCGCGGACGCCGTCGCCGGCCGTGGGCCGCGAGACGTACCGCACCGGGAGATGACGCTGGGGCCTGATGTGCCCTTCGGGCCGCGTCGCCGCGAGCGGCTCAGCCTCGACCGATGACATGACGGATGATCAAGACCGCAGACTCCCGCCCGAGATCAGCATGAGTATCCCGAGCGAGCGCCACGCCAGAGCCTCCGACCTGCATGTTCGAAGATGGCGAAGACTCATTGATCTGCTGCCTGCTACGCGTCGGCGAGCCCGAAGGTTCTGCGATGCGGCGGGCTTCACCCGACCGAGAAGGGCCACAGGGGTTGCGGCATCTGTTGCGGTAGACGTTGCGCCAGGGTGTTGCACTGGGTGCTGCGGTAGATGCTGCGCGAGCCTTCTCAGCGTCCTGGAGTTCGCCCAGGTCCCACGGGCGTACGAGCGTGGTCGAGGTGCTGACATCCCCGTTGTGGCCGCTCTTGCCCATGTCCCTGGCTGGAGTTGAGGAGTGGGAGGGCGGGATGGGCGGCGCGGACGCAGCCGGGGGTCAGGGCGCGCTCGCCCTGGTTGCGCGTCGGCGGGCCGCCGCGCCAGCCCGTCGGTGGATCGGCGGGCTCGGTTCCGGAAATGCGTGCCAGCGCATCGTCCGGCGGGACTGGGCTGACGTCGGTATATCACCATAAGTAGGCTCCTGGATACAATGCGTAACTCTCCAGGGTGATTGATCCACCGCATGGGGTGGTCATTTCGCTGCAACGCGCATGTCCGGGGCGAATCGGCCCAAGACTCCTGCCTGTGCCGAGCGCATATGCGGCTCAAACCGCGTTGTGTGCTGCCGAGATGGCGTTGTCCGGCATGCCGTTTTCCAGGGAGAGGGCGAGTGCATTGCGTACAGGGGCAGGTAAACGGCACAGGGCGCGGTGGGCGGCACTGGCGGCCGTTGCGGGGCTGGCCGTGCTGGCCGGGCCGACGGCCGCGGGAGCAGTACAGGCCGCTTCGGGGCCCGAGATCATGACGTGGGGGGCGGGTGACGCGGGCCAGTTGGGGGATGCGGGCAGCGGGGACCGCTGGTCGCCGGGGCCGGTGACCGGGTTGAACCGGGCGGAGGTGGAGGAGATCTCCGCGGGCGGTACGGGAAGCGACACCTCGTTCGCGGTGGCCCGGCTGGAGGACAAGACGGTACGCGCCTGGGGTCATGACTCCGCCGGGCAGTTGGGCAACGGCTCCCGTCACGACCGGGCCACTCCCGATGTGGTGGCCGGGCTGCAGGACGTCGATGACGTGGCGGCGGGCGGCGCGCACGCGCTGGCGGTCAGCAAGGGCCGGGTGTGGTCTTGGGGTGAGAACGGGGACGGCCAGCTGGGCAACAACCGATCCGGTGACGACAGCACGATCCCGGTGCGGGTGCCGAACATCTCCCAGGCCCGGCAGGTGGCCGCGGGTTGTGATTTCAGCCTGGCGCTGATGGAGGACGGCACCGTGTGGTCGTGGGGCAGCGGTGAGCGCGGGCAGCTCGGCACCGGTGGCCGCTCCTCCCAGGACGTGCCCCAGGAGGTCAGGGGCCTGAGCGACATCGCCGAGGTCGCGGCGGGCTGCCACCACGGTGTGGCTCGCACCGAAGGCGGCACCGTATGGGCCTGGGGCGAGAACCTTCAGGGCCAGCTGGGCGACGGCACATCCAAGACCAGCAGCGCCGAACCGGTAAGGACTCGAGGCTTGCGGGACATCAACCGCATCACCGCCGGCGCGGATCACACCTTCGCGATCCGTAACGACAAGACGGTCTACGGCTGGGGAAGCAACCGCTTCGGGCAGTTCCTGGAATCCGACGCGACCAGCGAGCCCGACGCCACCCGCACCAACCGCAACACACCCGTACCAATCGATGCGCTCGCGGGAGCCAGCGAGCTGGCCGCCGGCCGCAACCACAACCTCGCCGTCCTCGCCAACAGGGTCGTCGCCTGGGGCGCCAACGGCGAGGGCCAGCTCGGCAACGGCACGAATGTCGACCGCTTCACACCGGTGACAGCGGTGCGCGGCGACTTCCACCACGTCGCCGCGTCACTGGCGGGCAACTCCAGCTACGCCTACTGAGCGCTCACGAAAGGTACCCCCCCGAATGAAGACGAACCACAAGACTCTTCGTGCCCGGCGTGGGCTGCGCGGCACCGGCGGCACGGCGGCCGCTGCTGCCGTGCTCCTCGCGACACTCGTGGGCGCTGCCGTGCCCGCGGCGGCCGACACCGGTGCGCCCGATCCCTGGGTGTACAGCTGGGGGCAGAACGCTTCCGGTGAGCTGGGCAACGGCTCGACCGTCGAACTGCACACCCCAGGACCTGTCCAGGGGCTGGCGCGCCAGGACGTGAAGCAACTGGAGGCCGGAGGGAACGGAGCCACCGGGCCGTTCGCGGTGGCGCTGCTGAAGAGCGGCACGCTCAAGTCCTGGGGCGACAACACCTACGGGCAGCTCGGTGACGGCGCCGTCAAGGCCCGCTCCTTCCCCGCCACGGTCATGGCCCTGAACGCAGTCAAGTCCCTCGCTGTGGGCTGCAATCACGCGCTGGCGTTGAAGGACGGGCGGGTGTGGGCCTGGGGCCGTAACGACAGCGGCCAGCTGGGCGACGGCACCACCAGCACCAAGGACACCGGCTCCGGCAAGCCTGTCGCCGTGCAGGGCCTGGACAAGGTCAAGGCCATCGCGGCCGGGTGCAACTTCAGCATGGCGCTGCGCCAGGACGGCACGGTATGGGCCTGGGGCAGCAACGACAACGGCCAGCTGGGCATCGGCGGCACAGTGAACCGCAATACCCCGCAGCAGGTGCCCGGCGTCGACGAGGTGGTCGCGCTCGCACCGGGGGCCTTTCATGCCGCTGTGCTTACCGCCGGCCACACCGTCAAGACGTGGGGCGACAACAGCGTCGGTCAGCTCGGCAATGACAGCAGCATCACCGTCGACAGCAGCGCACCGGTCGATGCGAAGCACCTGGAAGGTGTTGAGAAGCTCTTCAGCGGCGCCTACTCCGACTTTGCGCTTCTGTCCGACGGCAGCGTCAAGGGCTGGGGCCGCAACACCGAATCCCAACTGGGCGACGGCACGCAGGTCAACCGCACCACTCCCGTTCTCATCGACGGGCTCACCCATGTCCGGGACATCGCCGCAGGGCAGTTCCACACGGTGGCCCTGCGTGAGGACCAGTCCGTCATCGCCTGGGGCTACAACCTCGCCGGCCAGCTGGGCGACGGCACGGTAACCACCGCCAACAAGCCAGTCACCGCGCTTCCCGCCGGCAGCGGCGTGAACCACCTTGCTGCCGGCCGCAACGCGAACAACACCTTCGCGTACTGACTCTCGCCTTCCTCGATAAGGAACCCATCGTGACTGTTCGTACCGCATGGATCCACCGGGTCCTGGCCCTCGCGGCCATCGTGTGTGCCGGCGCCCTCTACGCGGCCCCCGCAGCCGGGGCTGCCGATCCGGCGCCGCCCGCCGCCTGCGCCGAGGACGACAAGAAGTGCAAGGAGGAGCAGAAGGAAAAAGAGCAGGAGGCCAAGCGCGAGAAGGGGGAGAAAGAGGCAGACTCCGGGCGGAAGCAGGTCACCGAAGACTCCAAGACCGCCAAGGACGACATCGCCAAGGTGCAGACCCAGGTCGATTCCTGCCCGCCGCAGTCCGCGCAGTCCAAGGAGTGCATGAACAAGCTCGTCGGCGAGGGCAAGGAGGAGCGTCAGGGCATCAAGGACACCCAGCAGAAGCTGAAGGACTTCCACCCCGAGCCGCAGAACAACGCCGATGCCGCGGTGGACGGCGCCTGCGACGGCTTCGCCGCCACCTTGCCGCCCTCCGCCGCCCAGGACGAGTCCCTCACCGACATCTGCGAGCTGATGGCGAAGTGAACAACTTGCGAACCTCCCACGCGTCCTCCGCCTCCCGAGGCCGCCGCATCCGGCGCGCCGGCCGGCTGCCCGTGACCGCGCTGGTGCTGGCCGCGCTGGTGCCCATGTCCGGGGCGGTAGCCGCCGAGGCCGACCAGGCTGCGGCTCGCCCGGACATCCCCCTGGCGCAGGCATTCGACAAGAACAACAAGCCGATGGCCTCAGCCGAGCCGGTCGTGCGGTACTGCGCCAGCACCCCTTCGGGCTGCAGCTTCACGATGGACCGTGCGGCGGAGCCGCAGCAGTTCTTCAGCACCGTGAGGTCGCTGGGCAACGCGGTCATCAACTGCACCAGCAACGACATCACCGTCGACCGCACGATCCAGATGGAGACCGGCAGCCAGGACAACCTCGGCGGTGAGATCACCGGCTCCGTCGCCGTCCAGGGCCACATCAACGTCTCCGGAGAGGTCTCGGCGGGGGTGAACGGCGAGGGCCATGCCACCGCCAAGACACCCAACCTGAAGGAAGGGCCCAACGCCGAGGTCGGCGCCAAGGCCGGCGCCAACGCCGGCGGCAAGGTGGGCGCCCAGATGGGCCTGCAGGCCACCTTCTCCGCCGCGTTCAAGGCCAACTACGCCAAGACCTGGACCACCAAGCACACCGAGACCACGAAGTACCAGATGACCGTCAAACGCGGAGACATCCTGGTGTTCGGCGCCAGCGCGGCCATGGAGCGGATCTCCGGCACGCTGAAGACCAAGCGCGGCGACGTGAAAAACGTCATCGTCGACGGCCCCTCCACCGTCAACAGCAGCTCATTCATCGCCCGGACCAGCACCGCCCCCGGCGACACGTGCGACCCGGTGCGCCCCACAGGCAGGACCGCGGCCAGCGACGAGCGCTCCCTGCCCGCTGCTTCCACCGACCGCTCCCTGCCATCTCCCCAGGCACAACGCTCCACCTCGGATCCGGGCAAGCGCCAGTCTGCACCGGGCACCGGGGACGGCCTGACACCGCTCCCGGCTGATCTCGCACGAAAGGCGCAGCAGACCCAGTGACCCGCTCCCCATCGCCACAGCACCGAGCGGGGCGGGCGCCCGCACGGCACCGCCCCCTCACCGCTACGGCTCTCGCCGCCCTGACTGCCACCGTGCTGGCCACAGTGGCCACCGCCGTGCCGACGGCCGCCGCGGCGGACCCCGGCCCCAGCAACGTCGCCGTCATCAACGCGGACTTCACCGAGCCGTCCTTCACCGCCAGCGGCAGCGGGGACAAACTGGCAGGCTGGACAGTTCAGTACCCCTACCGGCTGCTGCCCTCGGACGCCGCCCACCCCGACAACCTGCCGGCCCTGCTGCTGCGCAACAAGCGCGCCACCGACCAGAGCGTCAGCCAGCGCCTGCGCGGCGTACGCACCGGCGCCACAGTCACCGTCACCTTCGACGACAACGCCGGCGGCCGCAGCCGCGCGTGCACCGACGCCCAGCTCGCAAGCGGGCAGCCCTATACCCTCCAGGGCTCCGGCGGCCCGCAGCAGAGGTTCACCACCGATCCGGGCAGCACCACGTGGCACCGCGGCCGCACCTACACCTTCACCGCAAACGAGAACGAGCCGCTGATCACCTTCGCCTCCGCGCAGACCACCGGCACCTGGGACTGCGGCCCGCTCATCGCCAAGGTCCGCGCCACCCACGTACCACCCCCGGTGAACATGACGGTCGCCAAGAACCGGCTGCCCGCCCCCGAAGCCTTCGAAGGCAACGAGCGCATCACCGTGCGCACAGCGGCAGACCACTGCGCCAGCACCCGCACCAACTGCACCTACACCGTCGACACGACCTACTCCTACACCTACTACGACAAGGCGCGCATCGTCGGCGAGGCCTATCTCAACTGCACCCGCAACACCGTCAGCCACGATCGCCCGGTGCGGTTCACCGGACGCTCCTACGACAGCCTCAGCCAGCAGGCGGGCATCGACCGCCTGCCCAACCTCAAGGACAATCTGAACCAGCAGTTCGAGGCCGGCATCGCCGCGAACTCCCCCGAGCCGTGGCGCTGGACGACCACCTCGGACCGGAAAATCCACGAGACCATCGAGGCCGGCGAAGCCAGCTGGATCGAAGCCCAGCCAGGCCGCCAACGCACCGACGGCTGGTTCACCAGCGACACCGCCGACCCCGACAAGCAGATCCGCCTGCATGTCACCGCCGACGGCCCGTCACCACTGGTACCCGACCGCATCTACCAGCGCACCGGCCCCATGACCGCGGCTGAGAAACAACGCTGCCGCTCGGATCGTCCCTCCGCCCCCACCCCCGTGGACGCGGACGCCCCCGCGGCAGCCACCGACCGCAACGACTGACACCCCGCCGCGAACGGGCTCCCGGGCGGGAAACGAAGACACCGGAAAGGGCCGGCCTGCCGGCCCTTTCATCCGTAGGCGAACCGCGCGGACTGCCGCGAGCCGGGACGTTCGCGTTCTTACAGGGCCAAGGCGCAGGTGACGGTGCCGCCGACGCAGCGGCGGCGATGTCCTGCAACCGGTCGCGTTCGCGTTCGTCGGCGGCTCGAGATTCCAGCGACGCTTGATAGCACATTCCGACGGCGCCGAGCGGTCCATCCCCTGCGCGGTATGACCTTTGCCTCGCCCGGGTGACACCGCCCGCGTACGGGCCCATGAGCGCGGGCGGCACCGGTATCAACGGTGGGTGATCAATACCTGCGTGCGCGTTGCCGCTGCGTTCCTGCTGTCCCTGCCCCTGACCACCGTCGGCACGGTTTCCGCTGCCGCTGCCGCTGACGCGGAGCCAGCCGTACTCACTGTGCCGCTGGCCGAGGGCGTCCAGGCCCTACCGGTGGCCGCGGAAACGCGGGAGGGCTACCAGCGCACCAGCTTCAAGCACTGGACCGACGCCGACCACGACTCCTGTACTACCCGCGCAGAGGTCCTGATCGCGGAGTCGCGGATCGAGCCGGTCAGCTGCAAGGTCACCGCGGGTCAGTGGTTCTCCTACTACGACGGCGTCACCGTCACCGACCCGCGCGCTCTGGACATCGACCACATGGTGCCGCTGGCCGAGGCCTGGGACTCCCCGCCAGCTGGCGCCTCCGCCTGGAGCGCGAAGGAGCGCGAGGCCTGCGCCAACGACCTCGGCGACGACCGCGCTCTGATCGCGGTCTCGGCCAAGTCCAACCGCAGCAAAGCGGACCAGGACCCTTCCACGTGGCTGCCGCCGGCCGCGGACTACCGCTGCCAGTACGTCACCGACTGGGTGGCCGACAAGATCCGCTGGGGCCTGAGTATCGACCCGGCCGAACAGACGGCCCTGGGCGAGACACTGACGGGCTGCCCCGACGAGCAGATCAGCGTCACCCACGCCCGCTGAACCCCCTGCCGCCCGCCCCCTGCCAGGTCCACCGCGTGGGTCTCCTCGATGCCTCGGTTTGCCCGGGCGGCCACCGGCTCGGTTGGCTTCAACCGCTCTGCGAGCAAGGCCTGGTCACCACAGGCCTCGACCAAGGTGCGCGAAGCGAGGGGCCCGCCTGGTGGCGGGTCTTCAGCGGCGCAGGACGTTGACGACGCGTTCCCTGCCCAGGATGGGGGCGTCTTCGCATCCTTGGGGGGTGACGAGGTAGGGGCCGACCCACTTGCGGGATTGGCCGGTGGGGTGGGTCTTGTCGGGGTAGGTGCGCCGGTGTGCTTTGACGAACCACTGGTGGCGGAAGATGCGCCCGGCGGTGTCGCGGGCACCGCCGTCGTCGTTGGCGGGGCGGATGGACTGGCGCAGGGTGATGTAGCGGACGGGGGCGTCGGGGCGTTCAGCACCCGCCCGGCGCAGGCGCTTGCGCGCGGCCGCGTCGGGCCGTACCTGTTCGGCCTGCCACAGGGCGCGCCGGGCGTCGGCGGGCTGGCGGATCAGCAGCAGGGTGGCGAGCAGGGTGCGCATCACCCGGAGCTGGTCCTCGTTGATGCTGTCGATCTGCTCGCTGGCCAGGCCGTATTTGTCCTTTGCCGGGCGGCCGTCCTTGTCGACCGACCAGGCATGTTTCACCTCGTCCCAGCCGGTCTCCGCATTCGGCGCGATGCTCGCGCCGAAGCCGATGGACAGGTCACCGGCGAGCGATCCCCTGATCTGTTTGGCCCAGGTCGGCTCAGCCTGCTTCCCGAGTTCCTCCAGGCTTCGCCGGTAGGGGCCGGCGTCGTCCAGGACCAGGACCCGCAGGGTTATCCCGACCCGGCACCACAGCACGGCCCGCGGCCGGACGAGCGTCTGCGTGTCGGGGCTCGGATCGTCCGACCACAGCAGGAAACCGGCCGGGTCGGGGAGGTCGTCGGCGTCGAACGCGCATACCGGCAGTTCCTCACCCATGGTGCGCGCCAGCCACGTCATCTGGTCGTTCACGAAGAACTGCTCCGCGCCGTGCACGGCCGCCTGCATTGTCAGGGGGTCGGTGAAGCCGTGGACTTGAACCGCTCCTGAGCCGCGCTGGCCGCGTACGACGTTGTCGTCGGCCCACTGGAGCAGGCCCTGGCGGACCTCGGGAACGTCGCAGGCCCGCAGATGAGTCGTCGCCATGACCGGTTCAACGGCACGGCACCGATTCGGGTTCCGCCCGGCCGCCGGGCACCGGCGGTTCACCGACATGCGCGGGAACAGGCGGATCGCCCACACCAGCCCTGACGCCCGGTGGCGCCTGCCGGGGCGGCAAGGGAGCTACCGCGCGAGGACGTTGACCAGTTTTATCCGGGTCCAGCAGGGGGGCTCCGTCTGGCCCTTTGACATGTCCGTCGATCCAGATCGGCCGGTGCGCCTGCCGCGACGGGTACCAGTGGTTGCGCCAGTGGCCGCGCACCACCCACCGGTGGCGGTAGCCAGCCCTCGCGCCTTTCGGCTTCGCGCTGGCCCGGGAAGCGCTGTGGCGCAGTTGCACGAACCGCGTTCCCGTCGGCGCGTCGGGCAGCAGCCTGCGCACGTGCCGCATTGCCGACTTCGGCGCCGCTACCTCCGTCTCCTGCGTCAGCACCTGTCCTTGAAGCAGCCATGTGACCAGCAGCGTCCGCTCCGCCTGCTCGTGGCGGGTCGCGGACCCCGCGAACTCCTGGATTTCGGCCAGGCTCATCGTGCTGGTGTCTCTTGGCGTCTTGGCCAGCCATCCCGGCATCTTCCCGAACGGCAGTGTTCCGGAGCCCAGGCACACGAGCGGCTGCGGGCAGAGACGATGCATGGTCCGGATCTCTGCCGCCGTCATGTCGGCCATGCCCGTGCGGGGATCGCCTTTGGCCATTGAGGCCATCCAGTCCTGCCGCGAACCCCACTGGCGCAGGTGGACGCCGCGGCCGCGGACGGCCCACGAGACTGCGACCACGGGGGCGCCGACGTGTTCCCCGTCGGGGAACGTGTCGGTTGCCTGCTCCTCCCACACCAACAGGCCGCATTGCGCGGGCACATCCTCCTCGTGCAGCTGGTAGTTGGCCAGCTGTAGTGCGGCCGCTACCGCGACCCGTGTCGCCTCGGCCGAGACGAAGAACAGATCGGCCGTGCGCAGCCTCTGCGCCCACCGCCGTGCTTCCTCGCGCTCCTGGGCAGCCACCTCTGGTGCCAGGTCATGCGACCAGGCGGTCTGTCCGCCGTGGGGTCCTGGATCGGCCAGCCAGTTGGCCAGAACGGATCGAATCTCCGGCAGCTGCCGGGCTGTCCACAGGCTCCGCTTGGCCATGGCGCCCCGACCTCCTCGCTTCGCTTTTGCGCGGCGGAGCCTAGCGCGCACTGAGGACACTGCAGAGGTAATCGGCCGTGAACGCCGAAGTGTTGCTGAACAGGCTGGTGCTGCCCGGCCCTGGGTATGACGACAAGAGGCGGGAAGAAGCGGGGGGCGACTCCTGCCACACCGCCGTGTGCCCGTGAGTACCGGGCGCGCTGCGTACGCTCGGCCCGGTGTGGCGACGGCGGCGCGATGTCCGGCCCGGGGGCGGTGGAGGGGAGCGGCTGGCTGGCACCATGGTGAAGTGCCCCTGGATCGTGTCGCCCTGGCCAGTAGCGGCCTCGCCGTGCAAGGCCCCGACGCGCCGACTGGGAGCACGCGGAGTGCTGCAGCAGCCGTTGACGGGAGGGGCAGGGTGGGGAAAGCGCGCCGGGGCAGGAACAGCAGGCACAAGCAGCGCGCCCGCGAAGTGTCGCGGGTGTGGACAGCGGCCCGGGCGGCGCGTGAGGCGCACCGGGCGCGCAAGGCCACCAGGGAGCTGCTCGACAACAACCCGTGGATCCAGGCGATGCAGGCGTCGAACGTGCAGAACCGGACGGCGGAGTGGATGCGGGTTCTGGCCAACAGTGATGTTCCGCCGCCCCTGTGGTCGGACCAGGCGTTCTCTCTGACGCTGGGCAAGCTGGGCATGCAGCCGCCGTGGCCGCTCGGCCCGCACGAGGCAGCCGCCTGGCAGATCGGCGAGATCATCGAGGTGCTGGATGAGGGCGAGGTGTACATCCTCTCGCCGGCCGCGCACGCCGCGGTGATGGCGGCGGCGGCCACGCTGGAACCCTCCGACGTGTCCACCCTCAACCGGGACAGCGACCTCATCACGCCGAGCGGCCTGCTGGTGCTGCCCGAGCCGGTCGTGGTCGTCAACCGGGGCGGCACCCTGTCCGACACCATCGCCTACGGCTGGCAGTTCATCACCCAGCACCAGATGTTCCCCACCGCTGCGTATCCCGGGGTTCAGCTTCTGACCTTCATGGACCGCGACGGCCCCGTCCAGCCCGACGACTGGCGTCAGCTCGTCCTGCGGGCCCGCGCCAGCGGCACCCCGTTACCCCCCTTCGTCCCCGACGGCCTGTACGGGCTGCGCGGGGACGCGTGCCTGGCCAACGCGAGCACCGAAGGGCGGGCGTGGCTGACCGGCCAGCACCGCCAGCTCAATGAGGCCCTCAACCGCGCTGCACGGCCCGCGCCCGCCCCGGAGATCGGAATATGGGAGGGCGGCCGGATCGAGGACACCTACGACGACTTCGCCGCGCGCTACATGTTCGCCTTCTGGCGACTGACCACCCAGGGAACCCTCGCCCCCGGCCCCCTCTCGCAACGGCCCCCCCCGCCAGGGCGCCGTACCTGCGAACACCAACAGGCCAGCCGACCCTGATGTCCGCGTGATCCGGCTGACCCACCGCGTTCCCGCCGCCCGCTCCCCGGAAGGCGAGGACGCCACGAGCCGGGTCTACCACCACCGCTGGCCCGTGCGGATGCACAAGGTCCGCCAGTGGTACCCCAGCAGCCAGGAACACCGCGTGATCTGGCGCGGCCCCTACATCAAGGGCCCCGCCGATGCGCCCCTCATGGTCGGCGAGAAGAGCTACCTGGTGGACTGACCGGCCCAACTCGCCGCCAAAGCAGACCAGTACGGCCGGGGCCGCACCCGCCATCGGCCGCCCGCGAACAGGACTGCGCTCAATGCCCGGCGGGGCATCGGCTTCGTGCATGGGCCCGCCGTGCACTCCCAGCCTGCCACACGCCCCAGCCAGCGGCCCGTGATGTTGTGAGCGCTGCCGATGGGAACCGCACCGGGCCCGGGATGCGCGCCGGGTCAGTCCCGCTCGGTGCGGGGCAGAGCGCGTCCCCAGCCCGGGTCGCTGTGCAGGTCCCCGTTCGGATCGGCCAGGGGGAGGGGCCACCCGGGGGCGGCGCCTCTCCTACCCCAAAAACCCCTCC
>NZ_JBVIHM010000042.1:0-28509 GCF_055570295.1 Streptomyces sp. NPDC031265 | reverse complement strand
CTAGAGGTGCGGACGGGTGGTGTCCGTATGGGGGGGGGGCAACATGCGCCCCTGTGTGGGTGCGGGGGACGGTCCCGGGCTCGGCCCGCCCACCCCCCCCCCCCCTGCCCCCCCCCCGCCTCGTGCGCCCCAGACGCTGTCGCGGCGGATCATCTGCTGCATCTGATGCCCGCGGAAATCCTGGAGAACCCTCTGCGGCTGTTCTGCACGTTCACCCGTGGCACCACGTCGACCCTGAACGTCGACGACTTGGTGAACCCCGTGCTGGTCCGCGAGCTGCTGACGGGCCTGGTCTACCTCATGCACCCACACGGCCAGGGTGACTCGCACCGGACTGCGGAGAAGTACAAGGGGACCATCGACTGGTTCGTCGGCGAACTAGAAAAGCGGGGTCATCGAGGTGGAGTGGCCGAGCTCACCCGCACCGGACTCGCGGCACTGCGGTGGGAGGCAGGAAATCGACGGGAGTCGGAGAGCCGCCGCGTGCTCGCCGCCCTGGACGCGGAGACTCCCGTGCTGGCGCCGGATGTCCGGGAACTTGTCCAAGGGCGTCTTTACAACCGGCACCCGAACAGCCGGTCGATGTTGGCGCTGTGCGAGTGGGGCTGCTCGCCCGTCGCGAAGCGGCCGAGGAACAGTGCGTCGATGACGTTGGCGGGTGAGTCGCTGTCGTCGACGTTGAGCCGGATCGGTAGCGCGTCGTACAGGTTCGCGGACATGCCGCCATGATCCGGCACGACCGCGCCGCGCGCACAGGGTTCACCGGGCCCTTTACACCTGCGGGCCGGTGGACGGGCCGACCGCAGTCTGCGCGGTGCGTTCTTTCCCGGCGGCCGCCCGGAGTCAGGGGCGCTGGTCGCGGAACGATGTGAGGAGACCGCCCGTGCGGCGGCCCTCCACGGTGACCGACACCCGCCCCGGGTCGAGCCCGTCGAGGCCGATGACCTTCGTCGTGTTCCGGACGCGGACGGTGACGGAGTCGATGCCCCGCACCCGGGACAGGTCGAGGGGCGCCCGGCGCGGCCTGCGGTGCAGATTCAGGTGCAGCCGGGTGAGGCCGGGGAAGAGGGCGGCGAAGTCGGGCAACCTCGCCGTTTCCGCCACCCCCTTGAGCCGCAGGGACGTGATCGAGGGCAGTGCGACCTCCGGGAGGGCGACGCGGTCGGCGAAGCCGAGGCTCAGCGTGGTCAGCTGCGGAACGGCCTGGAGCGCGGAGAGGTCCAGGCCGACTGGCACGCAGTCGAGCACGAGTTCCCGGATGCCGCTGTCGGCGAGTGGTTTCAGGGGCAGCGTGGACGTCGGATTGCGTACGTGCAGGCGCCGCAGCCCAGTCAGACCACCGAGGGCGGGAAGCTCCGATGTGCGGTGGTCGGTCGTGCCCAGCGCGAGGGACACCACGGAGTCCCGGTCGAGGACGGCGGAGAGCTCGGGGATCAGCGACGGCTGGGGGAGCGACAGGTTCGGCGCCTCGGGGAGCTGGCGCAGACACGCCACCTGCTCCGCGTTCGTCACCGGGATCTCGATGTCGTCGCAGCGGCAGCTGGCCAGGATGGACTCGGTGAACTCGACCGTGTCGAACCGCGGCCACGCGTTGACGACCTCCTGCCGGACACCGCGCTGGGGCGCGTCCTTGTACGCCTGCATCCGCTGCAGGGCGGCCGGGCCCCCGATCAGCCCGATCGTGCGCACGCTCGCGACGGCCTGCTCCTCCGTCATGTCGGCCGGCCCCGACAGCACGTCGAGGACCACCGCGCCCGCCTGCGCCAGGTTCTCCGCCTCCTCGCGGGTGGCCGGAGGGATGAGGAAGGCGGCGCGGCTCAGCACCTCCGCCCTGACCGCCGGGTCGAGCGTCGTGGCGTTCTCCAGGCTCGCCGCGGCCAGGAGGTGATAGCGGCGCCGCTGGGAGGGACGCTGGTCGCCGATGGCCACCAGTTTGCGGAGCAGTTCGCCGCGCTCGCGTTCGCGGGCGTGGCCGACGGCCATGCGGATGACGTCCTCCCACTGGTCGTCGCCAGCGTTCTTGGCGAGCAGATCCAGGTCCGAGGTCTCGACGGCCGCCTTCGCGCCAAGGTAGTCCTGAAAGGTCCTGTGGATGAAGTCGACCGTGTCCGGCGTGGGTTCCCGTAACAGCCCGCTGCGCAGCAGCAGATGACGGAACACCTGGTGCGCGCCGTCCAGCGGGACGACGTGCGGCATGGAGGGCAGCCGTTCCCGGATGATGCGCACGGCCAGCGCCTGGGTCGCCTCGGAGCGCCCGTTGCGGATGAGCCAGTACGCGAGCCGCTGGAGGAGCTGGACCTGCTGCTCCTCGGTCAGCTGCAAGCCCTCCGGCGCGATGACCTCCCGCTCCTTGTCGCGGCGGACCAGGAGCATCCGCAGCGCGGCCGCGTACAGGTCCATGCGCCCCTCGGGCAGCTGCGAGTGCCGGTCGCGGTGCAAAGCGCAGATCACCGAGCACATCAGGGGATTGGTGGCGAGCTGGTACAGGTCGGGCTTGCGGCGCAGGGTGACGTGCAGGGCGGCCCGGTACTGCTCCACCTCGGTGCGCTCCTCAGCGTCCCCGAGAGTCGACAGGGCCGCGTCGTGCCAGCGGTTGACGAACTTGTCGATGTCGCGCTGGTTGAGGGGCAGCAGGTCGAACTCGACGAACCCGAGGTCCGCCGCCCAGCCGATCGGGACCGCGGAGGGGCGCGTGGTCACGAGGAAGAATGTGCGCGGGTAGATCTCGGTCAGTTCCGTGAGCCACCGCTTGGTCAGCAGCCTCTTCGACTCCGAGATCTCGTCGATGCCGTCGACGAGGACGATGCCGCGCCCGCTGTGCAGGACCCGGTCGGCCCAGCCCTTCGGTTGCGCGCCGTCCAGCATGCTGCCGGCCATGGCGAGGAACTTGTGAGCGGTGGGGAGCGTGGACTCCTGCGCCAGGCTGCGGAGCGGGAGGATGAACGGGACACGGCCGCAGAGGAAGGCGAGGTCGTCGTCGAAGTCGTTCTGCGCGGCGCTGACGGCGAGCCACTGAGCCAATGTCGTCTTGCCCGAACCGGCGGGGCCCCGCAGCACCACACGGTGCTTCCCGGCCAGGGCCCCTTCGACCCGGAGCCGGTGGGTGGCCGAGACACCTCCGTCGCGGTTCTGCGCCGAGAGTTCCAGGCTCAAATAGGCCGTGTCGAGCGGCCATCGGGCCTGACCGGGAGCGCTGAGGTCGAGCCCGAAGATGGCGAGCTTGCCGTACTTGAGCCCGAGGTGCTCCAGGTAGCGCTGCTCGAAATCAGCGTCCTGGCTGCGCGGCGGGGGAAGCCGCGCCGTCAGCACCTCCATGCGGCGCATTGTCTCGTCGATCATGCGGGTCTGCGTGATCAGCGTGGCTGGGATGAAGGCCGAGCGCTGCGTGAAGAACTGCAGGATGTGCAGACAGCAGACGTCGAGCAGGGAACGGTAGAGGTTCGTCGCGTCGGCGCTCATGTTCCGCGTCGAGTCGTGCGCCGCGGCCGACAGCTTGCGCGCCAGCTCGACGTGCCCGAGGTGGACCGCCTGGACGTCCTCCATCTCCAGGTCGCCGAGCGAGAGCAGGGTCTTGGTCAGCGCGTCGACCACGGCTATCCGGTCACCCTCGTGCACCGCCGGCTCGTACGGGTTCGCGGCGATGGTCCGGCTGATCAGTTTCTCGCTAATCTTGCGTACGTCTCGCTCGTCCAGGGTGCGCTTCTGGCCACGCCAGCTGACCAGTTTGGAGACACGGATCGGCTTGCTGACGAGGTCGGCGCCGCTCTCCTCCCGCACGAACAGCTTCGCCACGAGCGGCTTGATCAGTGTCGAGGCGACCCGCGCCGCCATCCCCAGTGCCGCAGGCTCCACCCTCGACCGCCTCTCGGTGAACCGTCGCGTCGAAATCAGGTTAGAGGCACGGAGGCTCTCCTGTCGGCGGAGCACCGAACTCTCCGCGGCTGCGGGTCTTGGCCGGTCGCGCCAAGCTGGCCGAACCGCTCCGCACCGTGAGGGAGTCAGGAGTTCCCGGGTCGTCCTTGTTTCGCGTCACTGCACCGTCATCCCCAGCCACAGCGGTGGCGGGGAACGATCACCTCACGAACGAGAAACGATCTTCGAGTCGTCAGATCGCCCCTGGTTGAACTCACCCGTGAATGCCCCCTATATGGAAGGCCTCTATGCCCGAACCCATACCTTCACCCATCGTTCCAGCCGACGTAGCACCCCCACGCAGGCGTGATCTCAGTCACGCAGTCGTGCCGGACAAAGGGACGGCATATCTCGCCACAACGCGACACAACGGGGACGCCCGATCCTCGCGTAAAGCGACATGACCTGCGTGGGACACGGCGTCTGCCGACACAACGGCGCCCGCGCCGCCGGCGTGGGTTGCTTCGCGCCCCGGCCGTCCGCCCGGGGCCCGGGAGTAGGGAGGCGGACGGTGAACGCGTCATGATCGGCCCAGGGTGGTGCAAACCCGCTGTCTTGCCGGCTGTAGCGTGCGGTTGTGGAGCGTGGACAGGTTGGCCGGCTGAGCGACGATGAGTTCGAGGTCTTCAAGGCGTTGCTTCGCCGGTATTGCGCCTACGACCTGGACCTTTGGGACTGTGTGGCGACCTCGACCCCGCACGGCCCTGCGTATGTGATGTTCAGCAGGGCGCTGCCGCCTGGCACCACGGATGAGATGTTCCGTCAGTTCTAGCCCCACCGGGCAGGAGACCGGCCAGGAACGACAGCCTGCCGCACACGGTCGCATGAGATCCGCACCATGGTGAGCGGTGACCTGCGTGTTCACCGGGGTCGAGCAGTTGCGTCGGCGCCCGGCACACGCGGGCACGACGCTGCCCCAGCCCCACGCTGCCCTGTACAGGTCCTGGCCCCGTCTGATGTGATCACGTGATGCTCGCGCTGCTCCTCGTCCTTGCCGGTTTCACAGTGTTCGGCCTGTTCGGCCTGGTGTTGATCAGAGATTTTCGCGGGGTGCGGTCGTGGTTCGAGGGCGAGGGGAACCCGGACGCCTACACCCGCACGTGGCGCAGGCGCGGCATGCTGGCGTTCGCCTGGATGACCGTGCTCGGGTTCGTGTACGTCGTCATCGGCTTCGGTATCCGCGCTCTCATGTGAACCTTCGCGCCAGCACCTCTGTGCCGCCTCCCCCCGGGCGCAGCCCCCGCTTGCTTGGGTGATCGCCGGGCAGCGGCGCCCGTGGGCCCGCACCCACCGGCGCCCCGTCCAGCTGCCACGCTGCCGGGCGGCGCCGAGGGCCAGCCAGAGCGCCAGCAGCGGCCCGCGGTAGAGGAGTGGTCGATGGGCCGAGGCCGGTTCATCGCGGACCAGCTGATCAGGCCACCGACGGTCAAGCGCAACCAGCCTTCCCCTCTGAGGTGTCTGTCCGCACATGCGGATACGCACTGAAGAGCACCGCGACCGGGACTTCGCCGCTGCGTCCTTCGCGGCATTGCTGGACTTGCTGCTGATCTGTCTCTGCCTTGTGGGTGGAGACGGCGTCTGGACGGCCGATTGGATGGGCTATCCCGGCCCCGTCGACTCGACGGCCTCTTCCTACCAGGCAAACGTGGTGGAGCTCACGGTGTGGGCAGGCGCGTCAACCATGCTGCTCAGCTTGCTCTTAAGGTGCTGGGTGACTGCTGCGACCCAGCTCGTCCTCCTCGGGGGCGGCGCACTGTTTCTCGCTTCAATGCCGACGTATTGGAACCCGTGAGGCGCTCCCCGCTCCGGCAGGTAGCGGTTTCCAGGGCCCGGTGGTGCCAGGCGTGCCAGCCAATGGGCGTGTGCCGGTCGGACATTTCCTCGACTCTCCCTTCCCTGTGCCGTGCCTGGCGCGCGACAGTCTGGACTCGACTCACGTGTCCGGGGAGGATGGTCAGTGAACAGATTCGTGGTGCTCATCACCTGTTGTGCGGCGGCCTTGGCGGCGATCCCGCCGGTCGGCGCTTCTGCGACTTCACGGCACGGGGCCCAGGTGCAGTCCGAGGGAAGCGAGATCTCCGTCGCAGAGTTCGCGGCCCGCTTCGGCCCCAAGGACCCCAAGGCGCGAGCGGCGGGCTTCCCCTTCACCTTCGCTATCCGCAACCGGCACTCCGGGAAGTGTCTCGACGCTGACCCTGGGCAGTCCTGGGACGGAGGCCGGGTCTATCTGTGGGACTGCAACGGCGCGGACTGGCAGAAGTGGATCGCCCTGCTCCAGGACGGCAGGTGGGCCTTCGGCGCCTATGACGGCCGGGTCCTCGACGCCGTACTGAACAACACCAACGGCAGCGCCATCACCCGATACCGCTGGAGGGGCTGGTCCGATGGCGGTTCCTGGAACCAGCAGTGGTATTTCGAACCTGCGGGTGAGATCAAGAATGCCTGGAACCTCCGCTGCCTCGACGGTGACCCCGCCCAGGCGGGCAGCAACCCTCAGCGGACATGGCTGTGGGACTGCAACGGCACGGACTGGCAGAAGTGGGATCTCGTCTAGTGTTGAGCGAGCCTTCGGTTGCTCTGATGGAGCTTGATAGCTGGATGCCCGGTTTGCGAGCTTGACGGCTGTGGGGAATGTGGGCAATCCGAGAGACTGGCAGTCTGATGGATGCCCTGAATCCGCTGACGGATGAAGAACTGGCTGTGATCGAGGAGCGCGCCGAGGCCGCGACTCCCGGACCTTGGCATGTGCGGCAGCTCGACGACGACCATGCCATGAGCCTTGTTGCTGTCAGTACGGCCGCCGAAACCGGGCTCGGAGAACGCTGGCCAGGTTTTGACCACCGCACGATCGTGGCTGCCACGCTCGTCCAACAACCGCGCTACGTGGACGTGGCAGACGAACGATGGGATGAAAACGCCCAGTTCATCGCCAGCGCCCGCCAGGACATCCCCCGGCTCGTCGCCGAGATCCACCGCCTTCGTCGCCTACTCGGCGGCCCGGATCAGGAACCTGCTAGCCTCACGGCTTCGCCCGTCGCGGGCCTCCCCGACATCAACGCCCCCGGCCAGAGAACTGGCCCGCGGTGACGGGCGGCGTTGTACGTCCGCGCACGCCCGTACTCGCCGGGGACGTGCCGGATGTGGGTGATGCGGGAGGTCGCCCACCGCTGTGGGAGGCACGCTGTCGGGTTCCATCACAGCCCGCACGGCGTCGAGGAGCTCGGCCCTGCCGCGCGGGGTCAGGGGCGTGCCGCTGCCCAGCTCGGTGACCAGCTGCTCCAGGCGGGTCCTGGCAGTCGGCGTCGCGAGTCGATAAGCGCACCTCCCCGCGTCACGGCGGCCCGGGAACCGTCGCACCGCACACCCGAACCCCGCCCAGCCAGCCCGCACCCCGTCGCGTGACATCGACCTGGATGAGACACCCGAGCCGCAGGTCAACGTGGTGTCTGAGGACGAAATACAGATCGCCCTCAAGCGCGCGCGTGACCTGCAAGAGGCCGAGATCACCACGTTGCTCATGGAGCCACGACGTCCGTACACGCGCTCTGCAGGGATATGACAGCTTCTTCTGACACCTGCTGATCGGCTGGTCAACGCGCCCGGCGACCGCCCGCCATCAGGCGGACCCCACTCCGTGCAGGAGCTAGGTGGGCGCGGTCGCCGGTCCATGTCCCCAAGCTTGCGAGCACCCGGGGCCCCTCGACCGTATCCGTACGCCATCCGGTCCCGGAAGCTCCGCTGCCCATGTGCCACGGAGAGCTGCCTGTGCCACGGTGCTCTTCACGCTGGGTTTCACCCGGCGAAGACCCGGCACCTGCACCGGTGCCCCGGCAGTTCCAGCGCCATCAACTTCTCGTTTTCAGAGGGTGATTCCGGAGAGCTGGGAGAGTTTCAGTAGTTGGGGGTTGCTGCGCCTGTGGAGCGAGGAGAGCACGCGGAATACCTCGCGGCCCATGGGGTGGATGCGGGCCATCTGCGGTGCGACATCCCACGCGGCGGTCAGGTTGGTGAGCGCGCCGTCGCGGTCTCCGACGTCGAGTTGGGCGCGCGCGGCGTTGATGTACGTCGGTGCCACCCGGGTGGGCGGCATTCCCTCCATTGCCTGGTCCAGGTCGGGGGTGACGGACAGAGCTTGTCGCGGTTTGCCGAGGTCCACGTAGGTGGCGAGTTGGTGGGCGATCGTGTTTTGCGGTCCCACGGAAAGGCCGTGGATTTTCAGGTCACGGCTCATTCCCTGTGTCGTGGCCACCGCGGATCGCATGTGGCGTTCCGCCTCGGTTTTGGCCTCGCGCTTGTCCCTCAGTCGGCCTGCCAGGGTCATTCCGCGGAGATTGAGGATGGATACGGCGAGATCGCGGTCGGTGCTGTCGAGTGTCTGCTGTGCCTCGGCAATGGCCCGGTCTACGAGGGTCAGGCCCCGCTCGATGTCCCCGAAATTCAGGTACGTTCCGGCCCTGTCCCGGTACGCGACGGCCGCGACCAATGGATTGGGTTGCTGCTCGACGGCCCAGCGCTGGCGGGTCACGGCGAGCTCGGCCATGTCCATCCACCGGTGCCGCGCCGCGAGCCAGTAGGTGATGCTGTAGCCGTCTGCCAGCATCCCCCACGCCTCGGGGGAGTTCGCACGGTGCGCGTGCGCCGTAGCGTCTCTGAGCAGCACCGGGAGCACGACCAGGAGCCGGCGGACATCGACGGCGTTCCGGAGTTCGTGAGCCTGCTCCAGAGCGGCGCCGAGCCTGCTCTCCTCGACGGCCGAGCGGTCGGGGAGGTCGTAGTCCCGCATGGCCGCGCGCAGCTCGGAGAGCCGCTGTTCATCGTCCGGGGTGATCGGTGCGCGGCCCAGCACCTGATCCATGGAGACGCCGAGTGCCTGACCGACCGCAGTAGCGACCGCCGGTGTCAGTGCCCGGTCTCCGATCTCGATTTTGCTCAGCAGGGAGACCGAGACCGCCGCTTTCCGCGCCAATTTCGCCTGCGACCAGCCGCGCGCCTTGCGTAGTACCGCGACGTGCGCGCCCGGGGCTAGCTCTGTCTCTGTAGTACCCATAGCGATCGTCTTCCTGATGGGGACCGTGCCGTGTACCCATGCTTGCAAGCCCCTTGCGTACCCGCACCCCTACTGTGCAAACGGTGTGCAAGTCCCCTTTGCACAAACGGCGTTGACTGCTGGTAGAGACAGACTCCCGCGACCGAACGTCAATGGCCGGCGGGCATGGCCACCAACGGGAGGCGCACGTGAGTGTGTGCGCCCGGGAGGGACGGCGAGACGGCGTGGACAGCCCGGAGTACGCGTTGGACACCGCGAGCAACAGGGTGGGTGTGGTCGAGGAGCGCTATGAGGGGAGCGTGTACCTGCGTCCGCCTGGTGGCGGGACTCAGTGGGCCACGGCGCCGGAAGCGCTGCGCCACCTCACCTCCCAGGAGCTGAAACGGGCTCTCGTGCTCACCACCCCTGTCAGGGGGCGGCGCTGATGTGGGCGCCCCCGGTGGGAGTGCCCACGGGGCCGGAGTATGGCTCTGTGCGATGCGCGGATCGCGACCCGCGAGGTAGCCCGGCAGGACCGTGCCCATCAGCAGGTCCGGGAGGCGAACGCCGAGATCGTCCGCCACCCCGACCACCAGATGTGGCCCGGTCAGGAGGTGTTCCGGTGAGTGTCAGGAGCACGCTGCGGGGTGTGGTCTACCGGCTGCTGCGGCACCCGGACAGCGAAGTGACCATGACCGCGCGCTGTATGTCCGGCGACGGCTGCGGGTGGGAGCTGGACGCGACCAGCGACCTGGACGCCGGGGGCGTCGCGATCCTGTCGCACACCGCCCAGACAGGTCACGCGATCTTCACGCGGACGCTGGAGGACATGGCGGTCGTCGTGCTGACGAACCCCCAGGAACAGGGCCGCCGAGCCCAGGCCAACCGGCTGGAGCGATCCGCCGGGCAGCGCGGAGCCGACATCGAGACCGAGCACGCACGGGCCGAGGCGTGAAGCGGCACAGCGAGAACCTGGCGGTGACCGCATGGCCCGCTGCATCGTGATCACCCCGAGCCTCGACGATCTGGGGTTTTTCCATCAGGTGTATCGGGATGCCTGGACCGGCCGCTGTGTCACCCTGCGCTGCCCCGGGGCGCTTTGCTGGCGGCTCGTGTACGTCGACAGCCGCGACCACATAACCATCCATGAACGGGGCCACCGGCCTCATGGTCTCTGCGACCTGTCCGGCATGCGGGTCATAGACCGCGCCCGCCCCGACTCCCGTCCCCTGGTCAGGCCACGCCGCATGGGTGCGTGATCCGTCCCGGCCCAGGGGGCGGGCTCGCCTCCCGCCCCGGTGCACGGTCCCCGGGGGCTCCACTGAGCCCCGGGCCGTCGACCGTTCTCCCCGGGCCTCCACTGCTGAACCAGCCCCCGCCGTCCGGCCCCGGCCCGGGGCAGGACAGGTACCGCAGGACCACCCACCGAAGGGAACCGGCACCATGACGATCGCACCCGACATTCCCGCAACCGCTACGATCCCCAGCTCCCTTGAGCTGGAGATCACCCAGCGCTGCCAACTCACCTGCGGCTCGCACTGCTACGCCGAGGCCGGCCCGGCCAAGGGCCACGGCACCATGACCGGCGACGACTGGCGCCGGGTCATCAGCGACGGAGCCGCGCTCGGCGTCAAAAGGGTCCAGCTCATCGGCGGCGAGCCGACCCTGCACCCTCAGTTCGCCGAACTGGTCGAGCATGCCTTGAGTCTGGGGCTCGGCGTGGAGATCTACAGCAACCTGTACAAGGTCCGCCTTGCGCACTGGGACCTGTTCACCCGGACCGGGGTGAGCCTGGCGACGTCCTACTACGCCGACACCGACGACGGGCACGACGCCGTCACCGGCCGCGAAGGCAGCCACGCCGCGACACGCGCCAACATCATCGAAGCCCACCGCCGGGGCATCCCCCTGCGGGTGGGCATCGTTGACGTTCTGGACGGCCAGCGCGTCGAGCAGGCACGCGCGGATCTCGAGGCGCTCGGCATCACCAACGTGCACACCGACCGCGCCCGGGGCGTCGGCAACGCTGCTCAGGGCACCGGGCTGCCGTCCGTCTCGCAGCTGTGCGGCAACTGTGCCCAGAACACGGCTGCGGTCATGCCGGACGGTTCGGTAACGCCCTGCGTCCTGGGGCGTTTCCTGCCGGCCGGACGGGTGCAGGATGAGGGCCTGGCCGCGTTTTTCGCCGGGGAGAAGTGGTCCCAGATTCGAGCGATGATCCCGCCGCGCAGGGGGCGCGGCTGCACCCCCGACGAGGATTCGTGCATGCCCTCTCCGGGGGCTGCGCCCTGCGGCCCGGACTGCTCGCCGAACAACGACACCTGCTAGCCCTCGTCCGGCGGAACCTGCGGCCCGGCGGAAGACTGAGAGAACAGGAGCGCACGCGCATGGACTGGGAAACCCACGCCCGCCGTCTCGCTGCCGACACCGTTCATCCCTCCTCCCGCTGGTACGAGCCGATCGCCACCACGCCCCGGCACCTGTTCGTGCCGCGCTGGTGGGAGCGGGTCGAGGAGGGGCGCATTGTGCGGGACGGCGCCGCCGACATCGAAACGTGGCTGCGCACGGCCTACAGCGACGACACCCTCGTGACCCGCCTCGGGCCGCTGCACGCCGACACCACCGAACCGGGCACCGTCACCCCAGGCAGGGCCACCAGCTCCTCCACCCTGCCCACGCTGGTCGTCATGATGTACCGGCACGCGATGATCACGGACGACAGCGACGTCCTGGTGACCTGTGGCAGCGGCTACGGAACCGCTCTGGCCTGCCGACGACTCGGTGATACGCAGGTGACGAGCGTCGACGTCGACCCGTACCTCGTGACGGCCGCCGAGGAGCGCCTGAAGTCGATCGGCCTGCACCCGCACCTGGCCGTCTGCGACCTCACCGGAGAGCTGCCCGGCACCTACGACCGCATCGTCTCCACCGTCTCCGTGACGCACATCCCCCCGTCATGGCTGGCAGCTCTGCGCCCCGGGGGGCGGCTGGTGACGACGATCGCCAAAACCGGCCTGCTCCTGGTGGCCGACAAGACCGACGACGGCGGCGCGGCCGGGTTCATCTCCGAGGAAAAAGCGGCGTTCATGCAGACCCGGCACGGCGACGACTACGCCGGCGACGCCACGGACGAACTGTTCCGGCAGGTCCAGGACGCCGAGGGCGACACCGTCACCACCAGCCGCTACCCGCTGCTGTATGTGCCGGACGCGTGGGAGGTGTGGTCGATGATGGAACTGGCCGTCCCCGGCATCGAATACCGCTGGGACCAGGACGGCGAGACGCGCACCGTATGGCTCCTGCACGCTGACGGGTCGTGGGCCCGCGCCACCGCAGCCGGATACCTTGACTCGCCCGAGGTACACCAGGCAGGCCCCCGGCGCCTGTGGGCCGAGTTGGAGCGCATCCGGCACCGGCTCAACCGCGAGGGCGGTTTGCCGGTACACGGGGCACGGGTCCGGATCGACCCGGACGGCACCACCCACCTCAAGCGCGGCCGCTGGTCAGCAGTGATCACCGCCTGACCTCCAGCACACCGCCGGCGCCCACCCCACGGAGCGGGGCCGTCTGCCGGGGCTACTACCCCCCAGAGCCACCGCCCGAGCCGAAACCGGGACGGTGGCTCTGCCTCATTCCACAGGGCCCTCCCGGCCCGTACGGCGGGCGCGTACCGTGGGGAGGCAGGCACCGACCGGAGGTCACCACGATGAGCGCGCTCCCCAACGAGACACCGCCCCGGCAAGAACCGGGACCGGGCCGGCCCCAGACGGCGGCCGAGATCCGGGGGGCGCTGCCCGAGGAGGTGCGCGCCCAGTTCGATGAGGCCCTGGGCGCGGCCACCTTGACGGAACGCGCTCACGTGCTGCTGCTGTGGCGGGGGATCGCGGCTGACATGGCCGATCCCCGGGGCGACCGGGCAACGCAGGCGGTCATCGACGGGACCTCCCAGGCCAAGACGTGGGACGAGTGGCGTGCGGAAGGGGCTCTGTGAGCCGTCCGTACCGCATCGTCTACGCGCCGGAGGCCGTGGAGGACCTGGCCGCGCTGGGCAAGGGCGAGGCCCTGCGGGAGGCCATGGAGGCGGCCCTGACTGATCCGTACGGCGGCATGTCGCTGGAGCGGCCGATGGGCGGCAGGCACTGGGACCGGGTGGCCCTGGTCGGTACGGCCGCCGTCCGCTACAGCGTCTCGGACGCACCGGGTATCGAGCCGCCGACCGTGACCGTGACCCGGGTCATCGTCTGACGCTCACCCCCGGATGCCCCGGCACCCTCCCCGGTGCTGGGGCATCGTCATGCCCGGGGCCGTCCGGCCGTCTGGGGGCCCGGGGCGGGTGTTCCGTCACCGACCGCCGGCCCGGCCAGTCCTCGCGGCGGAATTGCCCCATCGCCAGTCAGGGGCGGCCCTGGTGCGGTAGCGTCGATGCCGTGGACGAGGCCCTGTGCGTCGTCCGCATCCCCGCGCGAGCGGGGGTGAACCGGTGACCGGCTGAGCTGGGGAAACCTGGCACAACCCTTCTCCGCGCAGGCGGGGGTAAGTGCATCTGTACCCCCACGGCAGCGGCTCCCGGATCTCGCCATCCGGGGGCCGCTGTTGTGCTGTGGGTGTCCGCCGGGTTCTGTCCGTGGGGCTGGTCTGTCTCAGGTCTGTGCTTCGGTGCGCTGTGGCGGCCGGCAGCTGAGTATCCGTACTCGCACGCGGTGGCGCCCCGTGCTCATGGCGCCCGTCCGCCGAGCGGGCAGGCTGGCGGCATGGACAGCACGGGAGAGACGAGCTGGAAACCGGAGAGCCACCGCCGCGGAGCGGAAACGGCCATCCGCACGGTCGTGTACGTGGTGGGAGGCATGCTGGCACTGACGCTGCTCGGCTACATCGTCCTGGCCCTCCTCTGCGCCGTAGTGTCCCAGTCCTGATGCAGCGGTGTCTGCCTAGGGCTACCGGCACGGCCTGCCGGGTTCGGGACGGCCGGGACACCGCCGGACCTATGCGGATTCCACATGAATCATGCACGTGTGGAGGCGGTGGCCGGTCGCGGGTCCGGGCTGATGAAGAATTCCCGGTCGCTATCAGTCGCTGCCCGGGCAGCTCAGCCTGTGGGCTTGGCCGGGCCCCGGTCCCCTCAGTGGCCGTCCCTGCTACCGGTGTTTGGCTTCCTTGCGTGTGTCGAAGGCCTGGCCGGCGCGGCGGATGCCAGCCGCATCCCCGATCAGCGCCGCTTTGTATCCCTCGGCGTCGTCGTCCTGGTCCTGGTCGCGGTCGCGGTTGTCCTGGGCCGCGTTCGGCGTGGGGGAATCCCGTCCTGGTACGAGCCAGTGCGCCGGCGCCCCCTTGAGGAGCGTTCACGCTCGGCCTGATCGAAAGCCCGCGCCGCCTCGACATCGGAACCGGACATGCCCGCGCCGCGATCAGCCGCGGCCGGGGCATACTCCTGTCGCTGCGGCGGAAGCCCGCCGCGGCCCAACTCGCTGATGGCGGCCGTGTGCTGCTGGGTCGAGCACGTCTGACTGCCCGGTTCCACCGCCGTCCACCGCCACCTGGTCCTCGAAGAGGCGTGGCAAATTCTCTCGTCACCGGCCACGGCAGAGCTGATCCAAAGGCTTCTGAAAAACTCCCGTAAAGCGTCGCTGTCGCTGGACGTCGTGATGCACACGCTCAGCGACCTGGGTGACGGCAAGGCGCGGGAGCTGGCCCGGCTGTGTGAAGTCGTCATCGTCGGCCGTCCCCTCAGAGGAGGCGGCCCAGATCGGTGTGGTGCTGGGCCTGCCCTAGGCAGTGTCCTGGCGATCATGAGCGGAGCCAGAGGAGTTGGAGATGGTTTCGTGAGGCAAGGATCTGTCCAGGGCCCGGTTGGTTGCCGGAAGCATGGTCAATGCGGAGTAAAGAATTGAGAGCGGTAGGTGCTCTTGGAGGCGCGTTTAACGGCGCGGACTGGAAAGGCTCAATGGCCGGAGGTCGCCCCCGAAACACCCTGATTCAGGGGCAGTTCATCGTGCCGCTGTGGTCGATGTTGGCTGCATTCGGTTGTTGACTGCAGTGGCGCTGCCCTCGGGGCCTACTCGGCTGTGGCGTGGATTACGGTTGACCGCAGGGGCTGGCGTTCCGTTGGATTCGCTTACTTGTGTGTTTTCTTTGGGGTTCCTGTGGGGGGATCGTCTGTGTGGGGTGGGGACGGCCGTCGTGCCGTGAGACAGGTCCGGCGTGGTGGAGCGGCGCGGTGGGCGGGGTGGGTGACGGTGTCGGGGCTCGTGCTCGTCACGGTGCAACCGCTGGCAGCTGCGGCGGATTCCGCGGTTCCGAGTGACTGGTCGGCGGCCAGTAACACCGATTCGGGGCAGCAGGAGACAGCGGAATCGCTGGCGGTAGCCGAGGCAAGACGCAGTGGCAAGGATGTGAACGTCCCGTCGCTGCAGACTGAGACGAACGATGTGGTGGCGAAGCCGGATGGTCGACTTGCCGCGACGATCCACACGAAGCCGGTGCGCACCCGCAAGAGCGGTTCCTGGCGGGACATTGACACGTCCTTGCATGCCACGAGCGGCGGCGCGGTTGTGCCGTCGGCGACGCTCCTTGACATGGAGTTCTCCGGTGGTGGTTCGCAGCCGCTGGTGCGGATGTCGAGTGCGGGCAAGGAGCTGAAGCTGACCTGGCCCAAGCCGCTGCCGGCGCCTGTGGTCAGCGGGAGCACAGCCGAGTACCGGTCGGTGCTGCCGGATGTGGATCTGCGGATGACCGCGACGGATTCCGGGTTCACCCAGCTGATTGTGGTCAAGACGCCGGAGGCGGCAAAGAGCCCTGAGCTGGACCAGTTGAAGCTGGGGATGTCGAGTGTGGATTTGACGGTGCGCAAGGAAGCGGACGGCTCGCTTTCGGTGGTCGACAAGGCGGGCGGCGGCACGGTGTTCCAGGCGCCGAAGCCGATGATGTTCGACTCTTCGCCCGGCCTGACCGACGGCTCGGGGATGTCCCCGGCTCCGACTGCGCGACTGAAGGCACTGGCCGCGCCGAAGGGCGCGATGGCCGCGGTGGAAGCACCGGCGGATCCTTCGGCCCATACGGCGGCCGTAGACGTAGCAGTCCCGCAGGACCAGAAGTCGCTTGTCCTGACCCCGGACCAGAAGCTGCTGGATGCGCCGGGCACAGTGTTTCCGGTGATGATCGACCCGGATGTCAAGGCGCCGCGCGCGGTGGGCTGGGCGGGTATTTCCCGGTACTGGTCGGACACGTCGTTCTGGAAGTTTTCCGGGGACTTCGGCATGGGGTACTGCGGGGATGAGGGCCGGTGTGTGCCGGCCGATGTAAAGCGGGTGCTGTACGCGATCCCGGTGAAGGGTGCACCTTTCGTCGGCAAGCACATTCAGGACGCCAAGTTCCGGGCGTGGGAGTCACACGCCTGGAGCTGCACCGCCCAGCCGGTCGACCTGTTCCTGACCGGGCGCATCAACTCCAGCACCACGTGGAGCAACTCCAGCTCGATGGGATCCTCGTCGTTCTGGAACAAGTACCTGGCGACGCGGAACGACGCGAGGGGCTTCGACGGCTGCGGGGCCGGATTCGTGGAGTTCGAGCCGACAGGGCTGCGCGATGCGGTGCAGTCGGTCGCCAACCGCAATGCCGTTGATTTGACGCTGGGGTTGAAGGCCGGCAGTGAGAGTGCGTCGGCGTACGGGCAGTGGAAGCGGTTCACTGACGACGGATACCTGCAGGTGTTCTACAACCTGCCGCCGAACCGGCCTGCGATGAAGGACCTGTCGTCCTCGCCGGGTGGCATCTGCTCCTCCGCTACGACGCCGATCACGATGGTGCCGAGGGTGTACGCGCGGGTGTCGGATCCGGACCAGGACAGCATCGGCGTGCAGGTCGCGGCGGTCTGGGACAACGGATCCTGGTACTCGACCGGGGGTGCGAACACCCCGCCCGCATCGAACACGTTCCAAGCGTCCGGCACGACGTTCTCCCGACAGTTGCCGTCCTTCATTCCGCAGAACAAGCCGGTGGGCTGGGCGGTGCGGGCCTGGGACGGCGCGGAGTGGGGACCGTGGAGTTGGGATGGTGATCCCACCGGCTGTTACTTCACCATCGACACCAGCAAACCCGCGGGGCCGGTGACTACCTCACTCGACTTCCCCGGGTCGCACGATGCGCAGGCGGCGCTGTCGTGGACGGATGGAGTGGGCCGCTACGGCACCTTCACTTTCACAACGGCCTCCACCGATGTGGTGGCCTACCAGTGGGGGCTGGATCAGCAGCCGACGGCCGCCCGTGAGGTGGCCACCAGCGGGGGAGCGGCGCGTTCGGTGCGGGTGCTGATGCCGAGTGAGGGTCCGCATACCCTGACGGCACGTGCCAAGGATGCGGCGGGTAATGCCGGGGAGACCACTACGTACTACTTCAATGTGCGGCGCGGACAAGCCCCGCGGGGCGGCTGGGCGCTGAACGACACGGTCGGTAGCACGCGCCTGGCCTCGGGCCCGGCCGCGAACTTCCCCGCCACCGTCACCGGCGGCATCCTGGGCGCGGCCGGGCATACCGGCACGGCGGCGGCCCTGACAGGCGAGGCAGCGGCGGACGGGACGCCGAAGAGCTACCTGACCACGCAGAGCGCGGTCCTGGAAACGAACCAGAGCTTCACCATCTCCGCGTGGGTGAACACCGTTGATCCTTCGGTGCAGTTCCAGTCCGCGGTGAGCCAGAGCGGTGTGCACCAAGCCGTCACGCTGGGTCTGAACGGCGGCAAGTGGACCATCAAGGCGCCGACGGCGGACAATGCCACCGACTACGGCTGGTACACCGCCTCCTCCGATGTGGTCCCGGTGGCCAACCAATGGACGCACCTGGCCGGAGTGTACGACGCGGCGGCCAAGACGCTGACGGTGTATGTAAACGGGAAGCCGTCCACGCCGACGCAGGGGGTCAGCCTGTGGTCGGCGCGCGGAGCGATGGAGTTCGGTCGGCTGCGCTGGCGCGACACCTATGGCGATGCGTGGAAGGGGTCGCTGGACGACGTCCGCGTCTACGACCGGGCGTTGGGCCTGGCGGAGGCGACGGACCTGGCGGCCGGCCGCGCGGTCACCACCGGAGTGGGCGCGAAGGCAGTGTGGTCGTTGGACGACAGCGGCACCACCGCGGACGGCACGTCTGAGACCGGAGACCTGACCGTGGCCGGTGACGTGCAGATGGGTGTCAAAGACGGCATCGAGGACAAGGCGGCCCGCTTCGGAGTGGATGCTTACGCCGCCACTGCCCGCCCGCAGGTGGACGGCACCCGTAGCTTCTCCGTCTCTGCCTGGGTGCGCCGCCCGGCGCTGTCCACCGGCGACACCACGGCAAAAGTCGCGATCAGCCAGCCCGGTGCCCACCAGCCTGAGTTCTCCCTCTACTACTCGCCCTACTACAAGAAGTGGATCTTCGGCCGCTCCAAGGAGGACTCCACCGCCGACACACTGGTGCGCGCGGTTCAGCCCGCCTGCACCTCCCCGGTGAACGGGGTGCCGTGCTTCGCCGCGACGAACAACGAGTGGACGCACCTGGTAGGAGTCTCGGACACAGTCGCCCACAAGATTCGCCTCTACATCAACGGCTACCTGGTCAACGAGAGCGACTACACCCAGTCCACACCGTGGGCGACGACGAAGCCGCTCATGATCGCAGGACTGAGCCGGGAGGGAACGCCGACGGAGTTTCTCGGCGGTGACGTCGACGACGTCCGCATCTTCGACCGGATCGTCACCGGGGACGAGGCCAAGACGATGGTCCAGCAGCGTCCCCAGCTGGCCGCCCGGTGGAAGTTCAACACCGCCACTGCCACCGCCACGCCCGTCTCGGCCGAGGACCGCAATCTGTTCCCCGCGTCTCTGCATGGCGGCGCGAGGGTGTCCACGACGTCGGACGAAGCCCGGGTCGGTACCGGCGCACTGACGCTGAACGGGAGCAGCGGCTTCGCGCAGACCAGCACGGTGCCTTTGGACACCGGACAGAGCTTCACCCTGGCAGCCTGGGCTCAGTCGGCTGCGCCGCCCAACCGGGACATGACCGTGCTGTCCTTGGGCGGCGACAAGGGCCCTGCGGTCACTGTGCGCTGGAAGTTCCTGCGCACCACTGATGACCCGGTGACCCCCAATATCGGGGAATGGCAGGTGGAGACGGTGGATGGTACGGCCAAGCACACCGTCGCGGTGCACACCTTCGATGGTTCACAGGGCATCGGCAGCTACTGGAACCACCTCGCGGTGACGTATGACGCCTTCTCCAACGAGTTGGCGCTGTATGTGAACGGGCAGCGGGAGAACGAGATCTGCCCCGACGCCGATACGGGCTGCACCCCGCATGTCTCCTTCACCTCTGCGGATCAGCCGCTGAAGGCCACCCAGGAGCTGCGGTTCGGCCGCAACCCGGCCACCGTCGCCAGCTCGGACTGGTTCTCCGGCCAGATCGACGACGTGTGGGCCTACCAGGGTGTGCTCAGTCCGGCCCGCATCGCGGAACTCGCGAACGGTGCCGAACTGGAGAGCGTCCCCAGCAGCACCTAGACCGGAACCCCAGCGGTGGGGGGGGGGACCACGCTGGACGGAGCACAAACCAGAGCCACCCCCCCCCCCCGCCTCCCCCCCCCCCCCCCCCCCCCCCCCCCACCCGGGCTCCAGCTCCTTCTTGTACGTCATCTCCATACCCTGCCTGGCCCACGGCCGGCACGATCAGCCGCACCGGACCCTGATCCGGTGTGGCGGGGGACTGCTTACGATGCGCATCACACCGGCCCGCCGAGCGGGTACCCGCACGACGGCGAGAGTCGCCGCCGTCCTGTCGGCCGCCCTGGTGGCGGGACTGCTGCAGGTCCTGCCCGGCCCTGCCGCCGTGGCCGAGACCAACCTTCCTGCCGCGACATGGAAGGAGAAGTCGGTCAAGGGCACCAACGCCACTACCAGGCCGCGTCCGGCGGATACGACTGTCTCCAAGCCCCGTGGCCGGAAGGCGGCCTGGCCCAAGGAAGCCACCGCCAGCATCACGCTTCCGGCCGGTGGCCGCGCCTTCAGCTCCAAGACGGCGCCAGGCGAGCCGGGCGGCAAGGTCAGGGCCGATTCCATGCCTGTTTCGCTGGCTGTGGTGCCCAACAGTCCACTTGCGCCGCAGAAGCAGGCCGCACCGTGGTTCGCGGGTGGGGACACGACCACCACCGTTAAAATGCTGGACCGCGAAACCGCCCAGAAGGCAGGGGTGGACGGCCTGCTAATGACGATCACCCCCAACGGCGGTCCGGGCAGACGAGTGCAGGTCAATGTCGACTACAGCACCTTCGCGGATGCGGCCGGTGCCGGATACGGCGCGCGGCTGCGGCTGGTGCAACTGCCCGCCTGTGTCCTGACTACGCCGAACAAGGCCGAATGCCGCACAGCGACCCCACTGGCGGGACGTAATGATGCCGAGAGGCATACCGTAACGGCCGACGCGGTCACCCTCCCGGGTACTGCGACCGCGCCAAAGTCCGCGGCACCGGCAGCCGGGATGACGGTGCTGGCGGCCACCGCCGGTTCCGCGGGCCCGTCGGGTGATTACAAGGCGTCCCCGCTATCGGCGGCATCCACATGGAGCACGGCGCTGAACAGTGGTTCGTTCTCCTGGTCGTACAACATGCCGGTGCCGTCTGTGCCCATGGGACTGGCTCCCACGGTGGGGCTTGCCTACAGCTCCGGTGCGATCGATGGGCGGACTTCGAACAGCAACAACCAGGCTTCCTGGGCCGGTGACGGCTTCAGCATCGCGCCTGGATACATCGAGCGGTCCTACAAGCCGTGCGGCGAGGACGGGGTGAAGACGGACAGTCAGCAGCCGGGGGACCTGTGCTGGGCCTATGACAACGCCACCATCAGCTTCGACGGCCACGCCGGTGAACTGATCCCGATCAACGACGAAGAATGGCGCATCAAGGGCGACGACAACACGCGGGTCTTCCACTGGCGCCAGAGTGACCGCGGTAACGGTGACAACGACGGCGAGTACTTCCGCGCCACCACCGCCAACGGCACCCGCTACTACTTCGGCTACAACCGCCTGACCAACTGGAGTGCGGGCAAGCCGGAGACCAGATCGGTGGAAACCGTGCCGGTCTTCGGCAACAACAGCGGCGAGCCGTGCAACAAGGCCGCGTTCGCGGACTCGTGGTGCCAGCAGGGGCGGCGCTGGAACCTCGACCTGGTCATCGACTCCAGCGGCAACGACATCACCTACTGGTACAAGCAGGAGAGCAACACCTACGGCCGCAACCTCAAGGACACCGACGGCACCCCTTATGTCCGGGCGTCGGTTCTGGACCACGTCGAGTACGGCCAGCAGCTGAAGGACCTCTACTCCGACACCGTCAAGCCGATGGCGCGGGTGGACTTCACCACCGCCGAACGCTGCCTGGAGACGGACACGGCGCTGTGCGACCCGGCAAAGATCGACACCAATCGGCAGTACTGGTACGACACCCCCTGGGACCAGAACTGCAACACCGGCAGCAAGTGCGACATGGGGCGCCTGGCTCCGACATTCTGGGGCCGCACCCGGCTGAGCAACGTCACCACCAAGACCCTGCAGAACGACGGCACCTACAAGCCGATCGACTCCTGGGACCTGCACCACAAGTGGGGCACCGCCGACTTCGACTACCAGCTCCTGCTCGACTCCATCCAGCACACGGGACTCGCCGGGGCTACGTCCGTCAAGCTGCCGGCGACGACGCTGTCCTACAGCGCGCAGATTGGGCGCCTGGACAAGAGCGGTGACGGGCGGCCGGGCTTCTACAAGCAGCGGCTGCGCACTGTCCTCGACGAGTCGGGCGGGCAGCTGGATGTGAACTACTCGCAGGCAGCCTGCTCCTGGGACAGCCTGCCCAGCCCGCAGTCCAACACCTCGCGCTGCTTCCCACAGATGTACCAAGCCGGTTTCAGTGATCCCGTCACCACGGAGTGGTTCAACAAGTACGTCGTGGACTCGGTCATTTCCTCCGACCGTACCGGCGGCGCTCTCAGCTCCCAGACGAACTACACCTACTTCGACGGCGGCGCATGGGCGTTCGACGACACCGAGGGCATCACCAAGGAGAAGCTGAAGACCTGGTCGCAGTGGCGCGGCTACGGCAAGGTCCGAGTACAGACCGGCAGCAGCCAGGCGATGTCGACCCAGGCCGACCACTACTTCCTGCGCGGAATGAACGGCGACCGCACCGACCCCGCCGACAAATCCAAGACCCGCAGCGTCACCATCGGTGACGGCGAGGGCAACGACCTCACCGACGACGAGGCCTGGGCCGCCTTCGAGTACCGCAGCGAGACCTTCGACAGGCCAGGCGGGAAGATCCTCGCCAAGACAGTGAACACACCGTGGAAGAAGCAGACCGCCAAGCGGGAACGCGACTGGGGCACCACCACCGCCAACCTCACCGGCACCAGCCGCACCCGTAACTTCACCTACCTGGACGCCGCCGGCAAGTGGCGTGAGACCCGCGTCAACACCACCTTCGACGACCTCGGCCGAACCCCCACGGTCGAGGACCTGGGCGACACCGAGGTGGCGGGCGACGACAAGTGCACGCGCACCACTTACGCGGATGACGAGTGGATCCGGGCCGCCGCGATCCGCACCGAAACGATCGCGGCCACCTGCGCCGCGACCCCCGACCGCGACACCCGCGCCGACGGCACCTCCGTCATCCTGGCCGACACCCGCACCCGCTACGACGGCCAGGCGTACGGGGCCGCCCCGACCAAGGGCCTGGTCACCATGACCGAGACCCTCAAGTCCCGCACCGGCAACAGCGCCACCTACCTCGACGACACCAGCAGCTACGACGCCTACGGACGGCCGCTGACCACCACGGCGCTGGCCTCCACCAGCGTCTACGACCCCAACGACACCACCAAGGCACCCGTCACGACCCCGGCCGCCAACGCCCGCACCACTACGACCGTCTACACCCCGGCCACCGGACGGCCCACCAAGGCGGCGGTCACCAGCCCGCCCGCCACGGCTGGTAGCGCGGCCACGGCCCAGACCACCACGTCCTACCTTGAGCCGCTGCGCGGCCTGCCGTACATCACCACCGACGCCAACAACCTGCGCACCGACATCGAATACGACGCGCTCGGACGCCCCCTGAAGGTGTGGAAACCCAACCGCTCCAAGCTGAACAACCAGTCGGCGAACCTGCAGTTCCGTTATGCCAACGCCGAGAACACTATCCAGTCGGTTGCTACGCTCACGCTGAACAACGACGGTTCTTCTGACACCAGCTACACCCTGTACGACGGCCTCGGCCGCGTTCGCCAGACCCAGGCCCCCGGCCCCGAGGGCGGCCGTATCCTGACCGACACGTTCTACGACGAGCGCGGCCAGGTCCGCCTCGCCTACGCCCCCTACCACAACACCGCCGCGCCCAGCAGCACGCTGTTCACGGTGGTCGACGCCGACGGCATCGAAACCCAGACCGCCACCGAGTACGACGGTATGGGGCGCACCACCAAGTCCACCCTGCTCTCAGGCAACGGCACCGGAACCCCGCTCGCCACCACCACCATGATTTACGGCGGCGACCGCGTCACCGTCACCCCGCCCAAGGGCGCCACCCCCACCACCGCCATCAGCGACGCCCAGGGGCGCACCACCGAGTTGCGCCAGTACCAGGCCACCAACCCGTCAGGCCCTACCGGCACGTACGACAGCACCACCTACCGCTACGACGCGGCCGGCCACATGACCGGGCTAAACGGACCGCAAGGCGCCCAGTGGTCTTGGACCTACGACCAACTGGGACAGCAGACCAAGGCCGTCGACCCGGACAGCGGCACCAGCACCAACGCGTACAACGACCGCGGCGAGCTCACCGCGACCACGGACGGCCGCGGCAAGACCATCGCCAGCGTCTACGACAACCTCTCCCGCCTCCTGGAAACCCACGACGGCACGGCCACCGGCCCGCCGCTCACCTCGCAGACCTGGGACAAGGTCAAGGGACAACTGGCCACCTCAACCCGGTACGTGAACATCGGCGGCGCGGTCTACCCATACAAGAACACCATCAACACTTACGACCCGCTGTACCGGCCGCTCAAGACGACTGTCACGGTCCCCTCCGTCCCGGGCCAGGAAACCCTGGCCGGCGACTATGCCACCGGCAGCTCCTACAACCCGGACGGCACCGTTCAGTCGACGTCGTATCCGGCTGCGGGCAGCCTGCCCGCCGAGGTGGTCGCCTTCACCTACAACAAGCTCCACCAGACCACCGCCGCGAGCAGCAACCTGTCCACCTACCTTGCGGGCCAGACCTACACCTTCACCGGCAAGCCCTACCGCTCCACTCTCAATGCCGGCGGCGTCGCCACCACGATCACCAACGGCTATGAGCAGGGCACTCAGCGCCTTTCGGTGAGCCGTACCGACACGGAGAACACCGCCGTACCGGCCCGCGCCAATGCCTACAAGTACGACGAGGCCGGCAACGTCACCGAGCTGAGCGACGTCTCACGCACCGGCACCGACCGGCAGTGCTTCCAGTACGACTACCTCGCCCGCCTCACCGAGGCCTTCACCCCCACCGACCCGGCCTGCCCCACCGCTCCGGACGGCAGCAAGCTCGGCGGCCCGGCCCCCTACTGGTCCAGCTACACCTACAACACCGACGGCACCCGCAAGACCGAGATCCAGCACAACACCACGGGTGACACGTCCAAGGACCAGACCCGCACCTACACCTACCCGACCGCGGGCGCGGCCCGCCCGCACTCCCTGCTGGCCACCAGCACCACCACCGGCAACACCGGCCCGGTCACCGATTCCTACGGCTACGACCAGGCCGGCAACACGATCCGCCGCACCCTCAACCCGACAGGCGCCCCGTCCAGCGACCAGACACTCAGCTGGGACAGCGAAGGCCACCTGCGCAACGTCAGCGACACCGCCCAGACCAAGACCGCCAACTCGACGGTGACGACGAAGAAGACCACCGACTACGTCTACGACCCCAGCGGCAGTCGCCTCACCGGGCACACCCTGGACACTGCCAACCCCGCCGACGAGAACACCACGCTCTACCTGGGTGGCACCGAACTGAAGCTCACCAAGGGCGCGGCCAAGCTCACCGCCACCCGCTACTACCCGCTCGGCGCAGTCATCGCCGTCCGCACCGACGACAACAAGGTCACCTTCCAGGCCACCGACCACCACGGCACCGCCGACACCAGCATCAACGCCACCGACGGCACAGCCACCCAGCGCCGGATGACTCCCTTCGGCCAGGAGCGTGGCACCCCGCCCACCAACTGGGCCGGAACCAAGGGCTTCGTCGGCGGCACCAACGACACCCAGACCGGCCTCACCCACCTCGGCGCCCGTGAATACGACCCCACCACCGGCCGCTTTATCAGCGTGGACCCGCTCCTGGACACAAACGATCCACAGAGCCACAACGGCTATGCGTATGCCCACAACAACCCAGTCACCGGCTCCGATCCAAGCGGATTGATGGACCAGGACTGCAACGAGGGCGCCACGTGCTACCGCGGCCGAGTCGTCACCAAGAAGAACCCGCTTCCCTCCACCGCCGAGGAGCCGTCGGGGCACAAGCCGTCGGTCAACGATGTGGCATATACGGATCCCAATGGCGCAGACATCAAGCTCCCTAAAAACGACTGGGACTTCCGGCGCCGCTACATCAAGGCGTATGAACGCGAAATCAAGTGGTACGACCCCAACGACGCCGAGGAGCGCTGGATAACCCAGGTCAGCGCAATGCTCTCCGCCTGCACGGCAGAGAAGGGAAACTGCGACGACATTGCGTTCTATCTGAAGCAGTTCCACATGGCTAACCTTGCGGCGGGCCTGTACTCCGGTAATGACACCAGCGGGGGCATGAGAATCCTCGGGCCCGGCGGATCCGGACGCGCCGGTGCACGGGCTGGCGGCTCCAAGAGCGCGTCAGCGTGCCCGCACAGCTTCCCGACGGACACCGAAGTCCTGATGGCGGACGGCAGCCAGAAGGCCATCGAGGATATCGCTGTCGGTGACATCGTCACCACGACTGACACGAGCTCCGGGAAGACGGTTGACAAGCCAGTCGAGGCCACAATTTCGACAGAAGGCGACAAGGACTTCACGGAGCTCACCCTGCGAGCCGGTGAGACCTCGTCCCAGATTGTGGCTACGGACACCCACCCGTTCTGGGTCCCCGAGCTCAAGCGTTGGGTAAAGGCCGGGGACCTGAAGCCGGGCCAACTGCTGCGCACCAGCTCAGGCGCATACATTGAGATCTCCATCGTGAAGCACTTCACGCAGAAGCAGCGCACGAACGACCTCACCGTTGACGACATCCACGCGTACTATGTGCTGGCGGGCGAGACTCCGGTCCTGGTTCACAACAGCAGCGGCTGTATCCTGCCAACGCCAAGCGTCTCCGATTCAAAGCTTCAGAACTTGGTTAACGATCTCTATAAGGGGACGACTAATACGGCTCGAACTGGAGACGGTACGACGATGTCGGCGATTCGCGATGAGCTCAGCTCCGGTCAACTCGTGCACGGCCGTAACCATGTCGCCAAGGGGAATCAGTACGCTAAGGCGCTGAATAAGTGGATATCAAGGAATCACAGAGACGGCGACCCGCGCGACTTGATCGTGGCGAGAAGCCTACTTGCCGACCTTAAGTCGGCCCTCGCAGGGAATTGATGGAGATGAACGAAGAGCAGTTCTTTCATGGTCTCCTGCAGGACTTTCCGCAGCTTGAGAGCTTGCATGCCGAGCATGTGGAGTTCTACGAAGAGTTCCTCTCCCACGTTTTCCTCGCAGATGTCGTCCGATGGACGGTAAGTTTGTTCGGCGAGGCTGGTCAGGGCTTGACTGAGGAGGTCATCGGGCTTCGATTGATTAACTTCATTGAGGGTGCGTACGTGCATGGGGATTGCGCAGTCAGGGAATTGATCAGGGTTTCGTTTGTTGAAAACCTGCCTTACTCTGGTCAAGAGGGATTCCGTATTAATGGACACCTGGCGGGGAATCTCCGCAGGATATTTATGGAGCGTTAATCCCTGCGAGTACTGCGTCGCCTGCGGCGGGTGGCGACCAGGGTGTGACGGTGCTTTAGATCTTTGGTGGGTGGGCTTGTCTGGCCTGGTGTTTGGTGGTTCTGGTGGGGATTTGGGGGTGGGGAGCTGGTGAGTGTGGTCCTTCCTGAGCCTTGGGCCGGGTGTTCGGTTTGGGGGTTCGGGGTGTTGAGCGGGGCTTTCGTGGGTGTGTGGGATTGATCTTGGGTTTGTTGTTGATCGGGATGGTGCGTCGGAAAGTAACTGTCTGGTGTGGCCGTGTACCAGGGCCTGGTAGGGGCTGGTCAGGGGCGTGATCCGAGGTAGGTGCGGAGCGGGTCGCTGGTAGCCGGGGAGAACCGGGTGAGGCCGAGTCGGTGGCCGACCACGCCGATGGCGTCACGGACGTGGGGTGTCTGGTGTGGGTGGGGGAGTGTGGCGAGGGTGACGGTTTCGGGGTAGGTCACCAGGTCGCGGGCCAGCAGCACGGCTGAAGTATTTCCTGCACGGTGCAACTGCGGGTTCACCGTGGCGAGTTGGTGCAGCCGGTGGTGCCACCGGCCGGTCAGGTGCTGCTGGTGGTCGTACCAGCGGGTGGTGATCGCGCGTGCCGCCATCCACGCACTCGCGCCCCGGATGTGTCTCTGTAGTCGCTGGTGGGCGTGGTGTGTGGCAGCTGTCGAGAATCAGTGATTCTGATCAGCGGGGAGGCTGTGGCCTGGGGGTTGTTCAGTTGTACTGGGCGGTGTTGAGCCTTGGTCGCTCGGTGAAGGTGAGTAGTGGGCGGGGGGCTTGGCGGAGTGCGCGTCTGCGACCTGGGTTTTGTCGTTGCTGCGGGCATTGTGCAGGTTGGGTGAGCGGGTGTGCGCCTTCACTGGTTTTGGACACCCGCGGCGGTGACAGGACACTGAGGACCTGCGCCTGTACCAGCAAGCTGGCCACCGCCCCGAAGATGTCCGACTGGTGCTCAGGGCCGGTCGGGGTCGGGGTGGCGGTTCTGCCAGTGCCAACCGTGGGCGGCCATACACTCTTTCATCCACTCCATCAGCAGATGCGCGCCTTCGCGGACACGGCTCGCGTCATGGCCCGCGCCGTTGGCGAACCACTGGATGAGCAGGCCTGCCGCCGGGCGGTCGAGATCACCGCTGTCGCAGGCCGGGCACAGCTCAAGATGGATCGGCCGCCCGTGTTCGTCGTCCTTCGACGCAACCCCGCTCAGGATGAGGTCGCCTCGGCAGCGCGAACACTGCGGCAGACGATCGCAGATACTGAGCAGTTCCATGGCCGCCTCCTTGCTGCGACGTGGCCCTTCACCCAAGCCCCGCTGATTCTGTGCCGTCAAGCCCCGCGACAGCGGCGGCAAGCTGCCCCGGCCGTCTCCAGCGTCCAGGCCAGCCGCTCTTTCATGCCAGCGACCGGACGCTCGACGCCGGATCACGACTTCTGTCCCCTCGGCCTCTTCCTGCGCGGGAGGATAGGCCTGCCCGTTTCCGTCGTCTGCCGAGGAACCTGCTCCATGCCACC
>NZ_JBVIHM010000041.1:0-56421 GCF_055570295.1 Streptomyces sp. NPDC031265 | reverse complement strand
CCCCCCCCCCCCCCCCCCCCCCCCCCCCCCCCCCCCCCCCCCCCCCCCCCCCCCCCCCCCCCCCCCCCCCCCCCCCCCCCCCCCCCCCCCCCTCCGCTGTGTCCGGGCTGTGCCTTCGCTGTGCTCCACACGGTGAGGGGAGGATTGCGCTCCGCGAGCCTCGGGTAGGACGGCAGTGACCTTGAATCGCCCGGTCACACCGCGGGAGGGACGCACATGCTCCTGGAAGCGCTCGGCGCCGTACTGCTCGGAATCGCCCTTGCCTGGACTGCCGCGTCCCGTCTGCCACACCGTCTGCCCGAGCGCCGGACCGTTTTCGCGGTGGGCACGCTCGGCGCCCTGTTCGGCGCCTTCCTGACCCACTCGGCGGTCGGCCCGGGCCACCTGGTGACGACGGTCGGGGGCGCCATGTTCATCGCGGTGGTCGCACTGTCCCTGCTGCTGCGCCCGGCGGGCCGCCTGCGCCGCTCAGCGGCGTAGGCGGCACCCCCTCAACCAGGCCCGGACCAGGGCCTGTCCGGCGCATCTTGTCTGGGATGTGGGGTCGTCCTGGCACGTCCTCCCCCAAGGCCTCAAGGGCCAGGGGGGACCTGGGACCCCCAGCGGCGTTGTCGTCGGTTGCCGACTCCCCCAAGCTCTCGACCAAGCTCTCGACTTCGTTCGAGCAGGGGCCCCCATCGCGTCGACGCCCTCCTCCGCCTTGCAGCATTGGGGTCTCCCCTGCTCGAACGAAGTCGAGAGCTTGGGGAAGCACCAGGACCCCGCTCACCAGGACCCAAAGGCGCAGGCACCTCGCAGGCGACCAGATCCGCCGGACAGGCCCTAGGCCGCCAGGCCCAGCGCGGCCATGCGCCTGGTGTGGGCCTTGGTGATCCGGGTGAACATCTCGCCGACCGCGGCCAGGTCGAAGCCGTCGGCCATGCCGCCGACCAGCATCGTCGACAGCGCGTCACGCTCCGCGACCACGCGCTGGGCCTGCGAGAGCGCCTCGCCCATCAGCCGGCGCGCCCACAGCGCGAGGCGGCCGCCCACCCGCGGGTCGGCCTCGATCGCGGCGCGCACCTTCTCCACCGCGAAGTTGCCGTGCCCGGTGTCGTCGAGGACCGCGAGCACCAGGCCGCGCGTGTCCGAGTCGAGCCGGGCCGCCACCTCGCGGTAGAAGTCACTGGCGATCGAGTCGCCCACGTACGCCTTGACCAGGCCCTCCAGCCAGTCCGACGGCGCGGTCTGGTGGTGGAAGTCGTCCAGCGCCTTGGCGAACGGCTCCATCGCGGCGGTCGGCTCCGCGTCGATCTCCGCGAGGCGGTCGCGCAGCCGCTCGAAATGGTGGAACTCGGCCGAGGCCATCTTCGCCAGCTCCGCCTTGTCGGCGAGCGAGGGCGCCAGCTTGGCGTCGTCGGCGAGGCGCTCGAAGGCCGCCAGCTCGCCGTACGCGAGCGCGCCGAGCAGATCCACCACGGCGGCCCGGTACTGCGGCTCGGCAGAGGCCGTCGCCCAGTCCTGGGCGGCGATCCCGGTGGGTTCCACTGTGTTCTCGGCGGTGTGCGCGTCGGCTTCGGTTCCGGCCGCGTTGGCGTTGTCAGGCGTCTCCATGAAGCGCACAATAGCCCGCTCCCGGCAGGGGGGAAGGGCCTGGTCAGCCAGAGCGCGCGACCGGTTCCCGGGAATTCGCCCAACACACATGCGCGAATCCGGGGTACAGTGGTAATGAGCCTGCCGAGGATCATGTATTCGGCGGGCGGCTTGATGAATGAGGATGCCCGGTCGGTCGCCCGGTCGGCTCCGACCCGACAGCCCTCCAGTGCGGCACGTGACAGTGCGTAACCGCAGATGAGGGACCCTCAGCGGCACGAGCGCTTGAGCGACGGCAGTGGTCCCGCGCCACCCGGCCCGGTCGATTCCCGACTCCGGCCGGATGCACCCGGCACGGTACGACCCGCCGCGTTCGCCTCCGTACCGCGTCTCACAGAAGAGGCAGCACCCTGACTACGTTCCGAGAGCTCGGGATCCTTCCCGAGACCGCCGAGGCCCTCGAAGCCGTCGGCATCGTGTCCCCGTTCCCCATCCAGGAGATGACGCTCCCCGTCGCGCTCTCCGGCTCCGACGTGATCGGCCAGGCCAAGACCGGCACCGGCAAGACGCTCGGCTTCGGTCTGCCGATCCTGGAGCGCGTCACCGTCCCGGCGGACGTCGAGGCGGGCCGGGCCAAGCCCGAGCAGCTCACCGAGGCCCCGCAGGCGCTCGTCGTGGTCCCCACCCGCGAGCTGTGCACCCAGGTCACCAACGACCTGCTCACCGCGGGCAAGGTCCGTAACGTCCGCGTGCTCGCCATCTACGGCGGCCGGGCGTACGAGCCGCAGGTCGAGGCGCTCAAGAAGGGCGTCGACGTCATCGTCGGCACCCCGGGCCGGCTGCTCGACCTGGCGGGCCAGCGCAAGCTGGACCTCTCCCACGTGCGCGTGCTGGTGCTCGACGAGGCCGACGAGATGCTCGACCTGGGCTTCCTGCCCGACGTCGAGAAGATCATCAACATGCTTCCGGCGAAGCGCCAGACCATGCTGTTCTCGGCGACCATGCCGGGCGCCGTCATCGGTCTCGCCCGTCGCTACATGTCGCAGCCCACGCACATCAGCGCCACCTCGCCGGACGACGAGGGCACGACCGTCGCCAACACGGCGCAGTTCGTCTACCGCGCCCACTCCATGGACAAGCCGGAGATGGTCGCGCGCATCCTGCAGGCCGAGGGCCGCGGACTCGCGATGATCTTCTGCCGTACGAAGCGGACGGCCGCCGACATCGCCGAGCAGCTCGCCAAGCGCGGCTTCGCCTCCGGCGCGGTCCACGGCGACCTCGGCCAGGGCGCCCGTGAGCAGGCGCTGCGCGCGTTCCGCAACGGCAAGGTCGACGTGCTGGTCTGCACCGACGTCGCCGCCCGCGGCATCGACGTCGAGGGCGTGACGCACGTCATCAACTACCAGTCGCCCGAGGAGGAGAAGACCTACCTCCACCGCATCGGCCGCACCGGCCGCGCGGGCAAGAAGGGCATCGCGATCACGCTGGTCGACTGGGACGACATCCCGCGCTGGCAGCTGATCAACAAGGCACTGGACCTGAAGTTCCCCGACCCGGTCGAGACGTACTCCACGTCCGCACACCTGTTCGAGGAGTTGAACATCCCGGCGGGCACGAAGGGCGTCCTGCCGCGTGGCGAGCGCACCCGCGCCGGTCTCGCGGCCGAGCAGGTCGAGGACCTGGGCGAGACGGGCGGCCGCGGCCGCAAGTCCGCGGCCCCGGTCGTGACCGAGGAGCGCCCCGAGCGCACCCGCACCCCGCGCCAGCGCCGCCGCACCCGTAGCGGCTCGACGCTCGACGCGGACGCTCCGGCGCCGCTGGCCACGGAACCGGCCGCCGAACCGGCCGCCGCGGACACCGAGCCGCGCACCCCGCGCCGTCGCCGCCGCACCCGGGTGGCCCCGGTGGAGGCGGCTCCGGCCGCCGAGGCCGTCGCCGCGGTGGCCGTGGCCGAGCCGATCGCCGTGGCCGAGCCGATCACCGTGCCGGTCGTCGAGGCCGTCGTGGAGGCCGTGGTGGAGGCCGAGTCCAAGCCGCGCCGCACCCGGGCCCGCAAGGCCGTCGCGGCCGTCGTCGAGGCGCCCGTCGTCCCGGCCCCGGCCGAGCCGGTCGCGGTGGCCGAGTCCGTCGCCGAGCCGGTGGCGGCCCCGCGTCGCCGCACCCGCAAGGTCGCGACGCCGGTCGTCGAGGCCGTCGTGGAGGCGCCCGCGAAGCCGCGCCGGCGCACCCGCAAGGTGGCCGAGTCGGCCGAGGTCGGCTTTATGACCCCGGAGTCGGCCGCGCTGGAGATCGCCGCGGCGAAGGCTGCGGAAGCCGCCACCAAGCCGGTCCGTACGCGCAAGAAGGCGGTCGCCGCCGTCGAGCCCGACGCGTCGGTCCCCGCCGAGCCCAAGCCGCGTCGTACGCGCGCCAAGAAGACGGTGGAGGCCGCCCCCGAGGCGACCGAGGCCGAGCCCAAGCCCCGCCGCACGCGCGCCCGCAAGGTCGCGGCGCCCGAGGCGTAAGCACACCGCACTTCGGCCCGGCATCCCCACGGGGGTGCCGGGCCGAAGTGCGTCCGGGCCCGCCCCGTGCGGCCCGGCGCTCCGGCCCCCGCACACCCCCGTTACGCTCGGCATATGAGCAAGCCCCGCTCCCTGGTCCTGCCTTCGGGCACGCGCGCGTACCCGCTGAGAACGCCCCGCGGCAGCTTCGCCGTGCTCGATGCCGGGCCTGTCGGGCCCGCGCTCGGCACCGCACTGCTGCTGCCCGGCTTCACGGGGAGCAAGGAGGACTTCCTCGCGCTCCTGGAGCCGCTCGGCCGGGCCGGGTACCGGGCGGTGGCGGTCGACGGACGGGGCCAGCACGAGAGCCCCGGGCCGCGTGGCGCGGCCGGGTACACACCCCGCACCCTCGCCGAGGACGTGATCGCGCAGACGGCGGCGCTCGGCGACGGGCCCGTGCACCTCGTCGGCCACTCCTTCGGCGGTCTGGTGGCCCGCTCGGCCGTCCGCGTCGCCCCGCCGTCCTTCCGGTCGCTGACGCTGCTGGCGTCGGGGCCGGGCCATGTCGGTCCGGATCAGCGGGCCAAGATCCGGCTGCTGCGGGCGGCCCTGCCCGTGCTGCCCCCGGCGGCGGTGTGGGCGGTGACGCGGTGGCTGGACAGCCGCGATCCCGCGTACGAGCCGGACACCCCGGACATCGCCGCGTTCCTGCGGCAGCGGTGGTTCAACACCCGGCCGGGCCAACTCATCGCCGCCGGGCGGCAGTTGAGGACGGAACCGGACCGGACCGAGAACATCGCCGCGCTGCCCCTGCCGCTGCACATCGCATACGGGGACGAGGAGACCGTGTGGACCGTCGAGGAGCTGGCCGCACTGGCCCGCGACACCGACGCCCGCCACACGGTGATCGCGGGCGCGGGCCACTCCCCCAACGTCACGCATCCCGAGGAGCTGGCGGCGGCACTGACGGAGTTCTGGGCGACGGGGCGGATCGTCTGACGCGGCGGTTCGACTGCGGGCCGGTGGGGGCCGGTCGCGCAGTTCCCCGCGCCCTCAGGTGGTCCGCCGCAGCCAGAGAACACAGGTCGGCCACAGGCTTCAGGGGCGCGGGCAACTGCGCGACCAGCCGCACACAGCCCGCAGCCGAACAACCGCACTCCCGGCGGAGCGTCTAGTACTGCGACTGCAAGTGCTGCCAGAACCCGTCCCGCAGCGCCCGCCGCAGATCCGCGTGTCCGCGCAGCGACCGCTGGAGCAGCCGTTCCGCCTCGACCAGGAGATCCTGGTCGACCGGGCCGGGCAGATACGGGTGGCCCGGCAGGAGTTGCGCCAGGGCCGCCCTGCCCCGCTCGGAGAGCCAGGTCGCGGCGATCTGCGCGCCCACGAACCGCACGTCGTCGCGCGTCGGCGTCGGCCCGCTGTCCTCGTACATCGTCACCTGCCGCCGGGTGACGTACGGCTTGCAGAAGTCCAGGTCGAACGTGCGCTGGCTGTCGACCTCCCACAGCAGCGGCTCCGCCTGGTTGCGCCCCTCCGCCGCCTCGATGCCCCACAGGTGGACCCGGGCGCCGTACCCCTGCGCCGCCTCGACCGCCGAGACCAGGTCCTCGTCGCCGCCGATGAGCGCCGCGTCGCTGATGGCGCGGTGCCGGGCGAGGGACTCCAGGTCGGAGCGGATCAGTGAGTCGACGCCCTTCTGCTGGTTGTTGGCGTTGAGGTTGCCGAGGCGGACCTTCACGTCCGGCAGCTCGGCGATCGACTGCTGCTCGGAGGTGTGGATGCGCCGGCGCGCACCGTCGTACCAGTACACGCGGAGCAGCCGGCTGTCCGCGAAGATCGTGCGCGCCTTGTCGATGAAGGCCTCGATCAGCCCCTCGGCGTCGAGGTCGAAGGACCGGCGGTCCTCCGTCCCGGCGACCAGGAGGCCCGCCGCCGCGTACACATAGCCCGCGTCGACGAAGATCGCGTGCGTGGAGGGCGTCTTGGCCACCTCGGCCAGCATCCGCCGCAGCAGCTGGTTGGTGTGCTCCAGCTGCGCGCCGATGTCGGACGCGACGGATCTGCCCGGGTCGCGAAGGCTGCCCGGGTCGCTCGGGCCGTCGGGGGGGCCTGGGATGTCGCCTGCTTTGCTCATTGCCCCCATTCTCCGTGGCGTGACCGATCCCACACAACCGATGCCTTACCTGCCAGTATTTAGCCCGTGAAAAAATTTCCTTAGCGTAGGGAATGTTTGCCAAGGGCAACCCGTTGAACAGACGTAACGGGCGGGCAACCGTCCGGACTCCGTGAGGGTGCAGGCTGAAGCCGCGCCACCCCGCACCAGTAGTTCTCCTTCAGGAGGATCAGACGAAGGGAGAAGCCATGCGCTTCGAAATCATGCGCCTCAACGACGTCGACGGCTCCGCCGTGGACAGCACCGTCGTGGACGCCGCCTCCGTCAACCGGATCGTGCAGCAGGCCGCCGCAATCGGCCAGCGCATCTACATCCGCCCGTTCGAAAGCTCGGCTTCGTAACGCGTAAGGATCTTCTACGCGGCAAGCCGAAGCGCCCCCGCACCGATCGGTGCACGGGGGCGCTTTTTGCTGCGGCGGACGGGATCGGGCTCAGGCCCTGAGGCAGGTCAGGTGCTGTGGATCACCTGGGTGACGCCGTTGATGATCTGCTGCACCGCGAGCGCGGAGAGCATCATGCCCGCGAGCCGCGTCACCAGGACCACACCGCCGTCCTTGATCACCCGGATGATCAGCAGCGAGTACCGCATGACCAGCCAGAGCACGATGTGCATCGCGAGGATCGCGGCCCACACGGCGACCTGTCCGGAGAACGTGTCGTGGTTCTGGACCGCGAGGATCACCTGGACGATCGCGCCGGGCCCGGCGAGCAGCGGCATGCCGAGCGGCACCAGCGCCACGTTGACGTCCTTGGTCTGCTTCGGCTCGTCCGTCTTGCCGGTGAGCAGGTCGAGCGCGATGAGCAACAGCAGCAGACCACCCGCGATCATCAGCGCGGGGACGTCGATGTGCAGATACGCCAGGATCTGGTGGCCCACCAGACCGAACACGGTGATCACACCGAGGGCCACGGCCGCGGCCTGCCACGCCATCTTGCGCTGCACCTTGGCGGGGCGGCCGGAGGTGAGCGCGAGGAAGATCGGTGTGATCCCGGGGGGATCCATGATGACAAAAAGGGTGAGGAACAGGGAGCCGAAGACGGCAGCGTCGAACACGGTGGTGCCTTGCAGGAAGAGGGGTGTACGGAGCAGAGGGGGACCCCGCCGGGCGGAGTCCTCTGGGGAGGGGAAGGGAAGGGGCCTCGGCGGCCCAGGCCTCAGCGGCCGGTTCCGCCCGCGCCCGGGACGGGGAACGCGCCCGTCGCACGGCGGGTGATCTCGCCGTAGATCTCGGGGTCGGTGGTGCACTCCCCGAGCCGTACGGCCTTGCGGCCGCCGTGGTAGTCGCTGGAGCCGGTGGTCAGCAGACCGAGCTCGGCCGCCAGTCCTCGCAGCCTCGCGCGCGTGGGCGCGTCGTGGTCCGTGTGGTCGACCTCGATGCCGTCGAGACCGGCCGACGCGAGCTCGGCCATGACCGACTCGGGCACGACCCTGCCGCGCTTGAGGGCGAGCGGATGCGCGAAGACGGTGACCCCGCCGGCGGCCTTGACCAGCCGGATCGCGTCGAACGGGTCGAGCTCGTGCTTGCCGGCGTACGCACGTCCGCCGTCCGCCAGCCACTCCGGTACGAACGCCTCCGACACCGAGCCGACGACGCCCAGTTCGACCATCGCCTCGGCGACGTGCGGGCGGCCCACCGAGCCGTCGCCCGCGATCCGCGCCACCTGCTCCCAGGTGACCGGGACGCCCAGCTCCTGGAGCTTGGCGACCATCGCCCGGGCGCGCGGCACCCGGTCGTCGCGGACCAGCTCGCGCTCGCGCGCCAGCTCCGGCTCGTCGGGGTCGAAGAGGTACGCCAGCATGTGCAGCCCGATGCCGTCGACACGGCAGGAGAGCTCGGCGCCGGTCACCAGGGTCAGGCCCGCGGGGAGCGCGGCGGCCGCCTCGGCGTGGCCGCGGGTGGTGTCGTGGTCGGTGAGCGCGATGACGTCGAGACCGGCGGCGGCCGCGTTGCGGACCAGCTCGGCCGGGGTGTCCGTACCGTCGGAGGCCGTGGAGTGGGTGTGCAGATCGATGCGCACGCGTGACTCCAGGGCGTAGAACCGGCGGGGGGACAATCAAGGATAGCTGCGCGTAGCCCCTGTCCCGCCCGTGACGGCTGTGGCGGTCACCGCACCCGGGGCGCCTCGCCCCGCGCCCGTCACGACAGGATCCGCGGCGACAGCGCCCCGCACGGCACCAGCTCGACCTCGGCGCCCGCGTCGCGCAGATCGGTGAGGACCAGCTCGTCGTAGAGCAGCAGACCCGACTGCTCGGGCCAGACGATCGCCCACAGCCACAGCCCGCGCGCCTCGCCCGCGAAGACCGCGCGGTCGTCGGGCGTACCGGTCACGTGCCAGAGCGGGGTGGGGCGTCCGGCCGCGAGGACCTTGGTCTGCGGCGGTTTGTCGACGCTCATGTACGGGCCGGGGTCGGGGCCGTCGATGCCCGCGTACCGCGCGCCGAGGCCGACGCCCAGCTCCTCCGCGACGAGCAGCAGCTCACCGATGCCGCCCAGCGGGCCGGGGCCGGAGCAGGCCACGGCGGTCGCGCGCCCGCCGCTGCGGTCGTCGCCCGCGCACGCCACGCCCGTGAACAGCCAGCCGATCGGCAGCGGCCACGGCATCCAGACGGGCACCCTCGCCCGGTGCACCACGACGCCGAGCGCCTCGACGCTCGGGGGGACCACCGGCTGCAGCGGATGCACCGTCCCGTGCACATCGCACTGCCAGGAGTCGGCAAAGAGACCGGGCGCCCTGACCCGGCCTCCACACTTCGGGCAACTGGGTTCGCCCCTCATAAATGCCCACGGTCCTCCCCGTCCCGCGCCGCGTCAAGGACGATCACCCGTCCGGCGTGTGGCAACCGGGGAGAGCCCGGGCACCCGGACCAGGGCCTGTCCGGCGGATCTTGTCCGGGACGCGGGGTCCTGGCACGCCCTCCCCCAAGGCCTCAAGGGCCAAGGGGGGACCGCCAGCGGCGTTGTCGTCGGCTGCCGACTCCCCCAAGCTCTCGAATTCGTTCGAGCAGGGGGACCCCCATCGCGTCGACGCCCTCCTCCGCCTTGCAGCATTGGGGTCTCCCCTGCTCGAACGAAGTGGAGAGCTTGGGGAAGCACCAGGACCCCGCTCACCAGGACCCCGCTCACCAGGACCCAAAGGCGCAGACACCTCGCAGGCGACCAGATCCACCGGACAGGCCCTAGTCCAGCCGCACAGAGCCACGCAGCGGATCCCGCAGGTCCGTCCCGTTCGCCAGCCAGCGCTCCTCCAGCTCCTGCGCCCCGCGCACCCGCTTCCAGGCGGCCTCGTTGGTCGTCATCGGCAGCAGCGGCAGGAAGCGGACCGGGTCCATCGGGTCGTCGAGCTCCAGGTCCTCGACGAGCCCGCCCGGCTCCGCGACCAGGACCGAGCTGAACGGCGCCCCGGGCCACAGCGGTTCCCCGATGTCGAGCGAGGCGCCGGGGGCCACGATCACGCCCTCGACCTGCGGGGTGGACGCGAGGACGGCGAGCGGCCGCAGCACCTGGTCGGTGTCGGCGAGCCCGGCCCGTACGGACAGGACCAGCTCGGCTCGCGGGCCCTTGACCGGGTCGGCGAGGGCGGCGGCCGGGTCGGTCATGGGCTGGGCCGACATGCCGAGCGTGGCGTAGCGGACGATGTCCCCGTCGGCGAAGCGCAGCACCTCGATGCGTTCCGTACCGAGGAAGGTCACCGCGGCGCGCGCGTCCGGTTCACCGAGGGCGGTGCGCAGCCTGGCCTCGACGAGAGCAAGAACATCAACCATGAGTTGAGCATAGAAGCCGTATCGAACGAGCAAAGTACGGACTTGACACTTGCGCCGGCTGATAGTCTTGGCCGCTGTTCAGGGCAGCAGGAAGTCCCTCACGGGGGACCGGCCGGAGGAGGTGGGGCTGCGATGGATCGAAGTCGGCCTGGCAGTACCAACCGCTCTTCCGTGCGCCTTCGTTGTTCCCTGTGATCGAGACCTCCCTACCCGGACGCCTCACCGGGAAACCTCTGAGTCTCATGGCATTTCGCACGGCGGAAGAGCACATCGCCTCGCCCAGTCCGTTTCAGTAGCGAACGCCGTCACCGCACCCGCGGTGCCGCCCGCTTTGCGGACGTACGCAGATGTTGCAGTCGTCGCGTCACGTCCCCATTCCGGGCAGTGCCACGTCCGCCCGGCGGCCCCTCCGTGAAGGAGTCCTGCCATGTCCATGATTCGTGACCTGCGCGCCGCGGTCCGCCCCTCCCTGCGTCCGTCACTGCGCAAGAGCACCGCCCCGTACAACTCGTACGACCCCACCCGCGACCCCTCCGCCAGCAGCGCGGTCGTCGACTGCGCTGTCTACCGCGACGGGCTGCGCACCCAGGCCGACTCGTGCCTGTCGCCGCGCGAGGCGATGCGGCGCGTACGCGAGGACGGCGGGTTCGCCTGGATCGGGCTGCACGAGCCGACCGAGGCCGAATTCGCCGGTATCGCGGCCGAGTTCGGGCTGCATCCGCTGGCCGTGGAGGACGCGGTCCACGCCCACCAGCGGCCCAAGCTGGAGCGGTACGACGACACGCTCTTCACCGTCTTCAAGACGGTCCACTACGTGGAGCACGCCGAACTCACCGCGACCAGCGAGGTCGTGGAGACCGGCGAGGTCATGTGCTTCACCGGGCGGGACTTCGTGATCACCGTCCGGCACGGCGGCCAGGGTTCGCTGCGGGCGCTGCGCAAGCGCCTCCAGGACGACCCCGAGCTGCTCGCCAAGGGCCCCTCGGCCGTGCTGCACGCCATCGCGGACCAGGTGGTCGACGGGTATCTGGCGGTCGTGGACGCGATGCAGGACGACATCGACGAGGTCGAGATCGACGTCTTCTCGGCGCCGTCCAAGGGCAGTCCGCGCGGTACGGACGCCGGGCGGATCTACCAACTCAAGCGCGAGGTCCTGGAGTTCAAGCGGGCGGTCTCGCCGCTGCTGCGGCCGATGCAGCTGCTCAGCGAGCGGCCGATGCGGCTGGTCGACCCGGACATCCAGAAGTACTTCCGGGACGTCGCCGACCACCTCGCGCGTGTGCAGGAGCACGTCGTCGGCTTCGACGAGCTCCTGAACTCGATCCTCCAGGCGAATCTGGCGCAGGCGTCGTTCGCGCAGAACGAGGACATGCGCAAGATCACCTCATGGGCGGCGATCATCGCCGTACCGACGATGGTGTGCGGGGTGTACGGCATGAACTTCGACCACATGCCGGAGCTGCACTGGAAGTACGGCTACCCGCTCGTGCTGGCCGCCATCGCCGGAAGCTGTCTCGTCATCCACCGCACCCTCAAGCGGAACGGTTGGCTCTGACGACGAGCGCGAGCCCGGCGAGGATCACCACCAGCGCGGGCCAGGCGAGCGCGGGCGGCTGCTGGCCCAGCCAGAGCGCCGCGATGAGGGCGGCGCCCGGCGTCTCCAGGAGGATCGCCGTGGACGTCACGGACGCCCCCAGGCCCCGCACCACCCGGTTGAGCAGGGAGTGGCCGAGCAACTGGGCGGCGACGGTGAGCGCGGCCAGCTTGGCCCAGGTCACTCCCGAGTACGAGGTGAGGTCCGCGCCGCTCGCCAGACAGGCGGCGAGCAGCCCGGCGGCGGCCGTCCCGTAGCAGAGGTACGTGTACGGAACCGTGTCCACGGTCCGCCGGACCTCGGCGCCGAGCAGCACGTACCCGGCGGCCGCGATGCCGCCGCCGAGCGCGAGCGCGTCACCGGCGAGGGCACGCGGCGAGGTGGTCATGTCGACGCCGGTGAGCATCACCACGCCCGCGCAGGCGACCAGCGTCCCGGCCCACACCATGGCGGGCGGGCGGTGGCCGCGCAGGCGCAGCGCGATGGTGGTCCAGATCGGTGTGGTGGTGCACAGCGCGGTCGAGGACGCCACCGACGTCATCCGCAGGCTCGGCAGCCACAGCCCGAAGTGCAGCGCGAGCAGCGCCCCGGCGGCGACCGCGAGGCCCACCTCACGCCGGGTCAGCCCGCGCAGCTGCGCCCGGTACCTGACCGCGGCGAGCGGGGTGAGCGCCCCGACGGCCATGGCGTTGCGCCAGAACGCGATGGCCAGCGCGGGGGCCGTCGTCGCGGCGATGAGCGGCGCGGAGAGCGACACACTGGCGATGGCGACGGCGAGCAGCGCGAAGTCCACCCGGGGGACGGCCGGAGCGGCGGTCAGGGCCGGGGTGGCGGCGGGCGCGGTGGTGGGCACGGCAAGAGCGTAAGGCGCTAAACATATTTACGGAACTGTCGGTCCATGCTGTGGACAACACCGCCGACCGCGTCCCGGCCGTCCCATAAAGTGGCCCCATGACACCTGCGCTGCTCGACCGGGCCCTCGTCGAGGAGGCCACCAAGAAGTCCGGGCTGATCTGGGTGCGGGGCACCGGGACCGCCGACCGGGCGCTGTGGCACGTCTGGCACGACGGCGCCGCCTATGTCGTGGGCGGCGGGCCGGGCGAACAGCCGCTGGAGGGCCTGGCCGACGGCGGCACCGCCGAGGTGACCGTCCGCAGCAAGGACAAGGGCGGCCGCCTGGTGGCCTGGACGGCCGCGGTGAGCGAGGTCGCGCCGCACGGCGAGCTGTGGGAGACGGTGGCCGCCGAGCTGAAGGCCAAGCGGCTGAACGCACCGGACGGCGAGGCGGTGACGGGCCGCTGGGCGCGGGAGTGCCGGGTGCTGTGCCTGGCGCCGGCCGAGGTCCGCACCACGATGCCCGAGGGCTCGCTCGCGGCCCGGCCGGTGGAGACCTCGGCCACCACGCGGCGGCCGATGCCGGCGGCGCTGCCGAGGCTGCTGCTGAAGCGGAAGCGTCGCCGCTGAGCGGGCCGGACACGTTGTTGTGCGTCTGGGGGCCGTCGTGGGCTGGTCACGCAGTTCCCCGCACCCCTGAGGCGTGCGTGCCCCACTACGTCTTGGGAAGCCGGCTCCCGTAATCCACCGTCGCGTCCTTCGTCGGCGGTGCCAGGGCGAAGTCCTGGTTCCAGTCGCCCAGTTCGAGCGCGCCCGCGCCGCCCGCGCGCTCGAAGCGCAGGGGGTACGGGGTGCCCTGGAGCGAGACGTCGAGCGTGCCGCCCTCGCCGTTCTTGCCCGCCTTGACGCGGATGGTGCCCACCTCGCCGACCTTGGACCGGTCGCCCTTGGAGAGCTCGCCCTGGAGCCCGAGCATGCCCTTCAGGAGCACGCTCTTGTCCGTGAAGCCGCGCAGCTCCTGGTACGAGGGGTCGCCCGAGGGCACCTTGACGTACTTGTCGTCGAGCTTGCCCGCCGCCGCCGCGCTCCCCGAGTCGTCGGAGCGCTTGTCGTCCCGGTGCGACCAGAACCCGGCGTCGGCCTTCAGATAGAGCTCGTCGCCCACCCGCAGCAGCCCGAACGTGGTGCTCTTCGAGGTGACCGTGCCGGTGGCGCCGGTCCCCTTCAGCCGCATGTCGATCCTGTACGAGCCGCCCTTGCTGACCAGCGTGCCGCTGAGGTGCACCGCGTCGGCACCGTCCGCAGCCGTGCGCGCCTTGCCCTCGATCTCGGTGGCGGAGAGCTTGCCGACACCGTTGGTGCCCTCGTCCGGGTCCGAGGAGCACGCCGTGACGGCCGTGGCGAGCCCCGCGCAGAGCGCGATGGGGAGCGCGGCCCGGCGGGCCCGTACGGACAGGGAGCGAGTGGTCACCGGCACACGGCCTTTCGTCGGAGCGCGCGAGGTGGGGGGCGCGAAGTCGGGGTCGGCAGACCGCACCCTACCCGGGCCGTCTACGCTGCCCGGCAGAGAGCCGTACGGACGCCCCTCAAAGGCGCACCGGATGGTCACCGGCTAGCCTGAATCAGATATTCAGCGCCATTTCAGGTCAGGACACGGTCGGATCACGCCCAAGAGGAGGCGCTCAGCATGGCGGCAGGCGCCCCCCGGATCTTCGTTTCGCACCTCTCCGGCGTCGCCGTCTTCGACCCCAACGGCGACCAGGTGGGCCGGGTACGCGACCTGGTCGCCATACTCCGGGTCGGCCGCCGCCCGCCCCGGCTGCTCGGCGTCGTCGTCGAGGTGGCCGGCCGCCGACTGATCTTCCTGCCGATGACCCGGGTCACCGGCGTCGAGTCCGGCCAGGTCATCACCACCGGCGTCGTCAACCTGCGCCGCTTCGAGCAGCGCCCCACCGAGCGGCTGGTCCTGGGCGAACTCCTGGACCGCCGGGTCACCCTCGTCGAGAGCGGCGAGGAGGTGACGGTTCTGGACGTGGCCATTCAGCAGCTGCCCGCCCGCCGCGACTGGGAGATCGACAAGGTCTTCGTACGGCGCGGCAAGAGCGGCGCCCTGCGGCGCAAGGGCGAGACCCTGACCGTCGAGTGGTCCGCGGTCACCGGCTTCTCCCTGGAGGAGCACGGCCAGGGCGCCGAGAGCCTGCTCGCCACCTTCGAGCAGCTGCGCCCCGCCGACCTCGCCAACGTGCTGCACCACCTCTCCCCCAAGCGCCGCGGCGAAGTGGCCGCGGCCCTCGACGACGACCGGCTCGCGGACGTGATGGAGGAGCTGCCGGACGACGACCAGGTGGAGATCCTCGGCAAGCTGAAGGACGAGCGGGCCGCCGACGTCCTGGAGGCGATGGACCCGGACGACGCCGCCGACCTCCTCTCCGAGCTGCCCGAGGAGGACAAGGAGCGGCTGCTGACCCTGATGCAGCCGGACGACGCGGCGGACGTGCGCCGGCTGCTCAGTTACGAGGAGCGCACCGCGGGCGGTCTGATGACCACCGAGCCGATCGTGCTGCGTCCGGACGCCACGGTCGCGGACGCCCTCGCGCGCGTACGCCAGCAGGACCTCTCGCCCGCGCTCGCCGCGCAGGTGTACGTGTGCCGGCCGCCCGACGAGACGCCGACCGGCAAGTACCTGGGCACGGTGCACTTCCAGCGGCTGCTGCGGGACCCGCCGTTCACCCTGGTCTCCTCGATCGTGGACAACGACCTGCCGCCGCTGTCCCCGCAGACCCCGCTGCCCGCCGTGACCGCGTTCCTCGCCGCGTACAACATGGTCGCCGCGCCCGTCGTCGACGACAGCGGCTCGCTGCTCGGCGCGGTCACCGTCGACGACGTCCTGGACCACCTGCTGCCCGAGGACTGGCGCGAGGCGGAGTTCCACGCCCCCGAGGGGGGCTCGCATGGCTGACCGCACCGAGGAGCGCGAGCGCACGCGCGCGGCGGGGGCGAGCGCCGTGGCGCGCGGCCCGCGCGGCCGCCTCGACCAGCCGCGCGCCCCGCGGCCGCGCCTGCTGCCCGAGTACGACCCGGAGGCGTTCGGCCGCTTCTCCGAGAGGATCGCCCGCCTCCTGGGGACCGGGCGGTTCATCGTCTGGATGACCCTGGTCATCATCCTCTGGGTGGTCTGGAACATCTTCGCGCCGGCGTCGGTGCGCTTCGACGAGTACCCGTTCATCTTCCTGACCCTCGCCCTGTCGCTCCAGGCCTCGTACGCGGCCCCGCTGATCCTGCTAGCGCAGAACCGGCAGGACGACCGCGACCGGGTCAACCTGGAGCAGGACCGCAAGTCCAACGAGCGCTCCATCGCGGACACCGAGTACCTCACCCGGGAGATCGCCGCCCTGCGGATGGGCCTCGGCGAGGTCGCCACCCGCGACTGGATCCGCTCGGAACTTCAGGACATGATCAAGGAAATGGAGGACCGGCGGGTCGTATTCCCGCTGGAGGCTCCCCACAGAAGTGACGAATCCGACCGCCGTTAGGGCTTTCCCGGGGCGGGACCCGGCGCCGTACCATCTCCATATGGTTACGGATGACGCGGTGCGCGAGGCACTGGCGACAGTGAACGACCCAGAGATCCACCGACCGATCACTGAGCTCGGCATGGTCAAGACGGTCGAGATCGGGACGGACGGGGCGGTCGCGGTCACGGTGTACCTGACGGTCTCCGGCTGCCCGATGCGCGACACGATCACGAAGAACGTGACCGAGGCGGTCGAGCGGGTCGAAGGCGTCACGCGCGTCGACGTCACGCTCGACGTGATGAGCGACGAACAGCGCAAGGAGCTCGCGACATCGCTGCGCGGCGGCACCGCCGAGCGCGAGGTGCCCTTCGCCAAGCCCGGCTCGCTGACCCGCGTCTACGCGGTGGCGTCCGGCAAGGGCGGCGTCGGCAAGTCCTCGGTGACGGTGAACCTCGCCGCGGCGATGGCGGCGGACGGGCTGAAGGTCGGTGTCGTCGACGCCGACATCTACGGGCACTCGGTCCCCCGCATGCTGGGCGTGGACGGCCGTCCCACCCAGGTCGAGAACATGATCATGCCGCCGTCGGCGAACGGTGTGAAGGTCATCTCCATCGGCATGTTCACCCCGGGCAACGCCCCGGTCGTATGGCGCGGCCCGATGCTCCACCGCGCCCTCCAGCAGTTCCTGGCCGACGTCTACTGGGGCGATCTGGACGTCCTCCTGCTCGACCTGCCGCCGGGCACCGGCGACATCGCGATCTCGGTGGCCCAGCTGGTCCCGAACGCGGAGATCCTGGTCGTCACGACCCCCCAGCAGGCGGCCGCCGAGGTGGCCGAGCGGGCGGGCTCGATCGCGGTCCAGACCCACCAGAAGATCGTCGGCGTCGTCGAGAACATGGCGGGCCTGCCGTGTCCGCACTGCGACGAGATGGTCGACGTGTTCGGCACGGGCGGCGGCGAGAAGGTCGCGGAGGGCCTGACCAAGACGACCGGCACGAACGTGCCGGTGCTCGGCTCGATCCCGATCGACGTCCGCCTGCGCGAGGGCGGCGACGACGGCAAGCCGGTCGTCCTCTCCGACCCCGACTCCCCGGCGGGCGCGGCGCTGCGAGCGATCGCGGGCAAGCTGGGCGGCCGCCAGCGGGGCCTGTCGGGCATGTCGCTGGGGATCACGCCGAGGAACAAGTTCTAGAGCAACTGATACGAGTAAGGGGCGCCCACGGTTGCTGGGCGCCCCTTACTCATGGCTGCGGCACGGACGGCCAGGGGCGCAGGGCTGTGTCGTCGTGCGGCTCCGCCGCGTGGGCGCGACCAGCCCAAGACGGCCCGCGGACAAACCGCGCACCCGCCCGGCGGCGCCTCACGCGTAGGACGTGATGTCCTTGACGACGGCGAACCCGAGCCCATACGCGCTCAACCCTCGCCCATACGCCCCCAGATGCACCCCGCCTCCGGCGGGCCCCGCGGACCCGGCCAGGACCCACCCGAACTCGGACTCCCGGTAGTGGAACGGCGTGGCCACCCCGTCGACCGGCAGCGACAGCGTCGTCCAGTCCGGCCCGGCCAGATCGTCCGCCAGCTCCCACGCCGTCTCGGTCTGCTGGTCCAGCCAGTCGCCGCGCAGCACATGGTCCATCTGGGCGGGCCACGTGAAGGAGAGCAGCCCGGACCCGGCCAGCCAGGCCGCGGAGGAGACCGAGGTGGCCTCCAGCACTCCCGTACCGTCGCCGCTGCGGCGCGTGGGGTTGGCGGGCACGCTCACGACCACCGCGAAGCGCTCGCGGCCGGCGGCGGAGCGGTCGGCCGCGTCGGGCCGTATCGACGGCTCGTCGCCGTGGCCGGTGGACCCGTGCTGCACGGTGCCGTCGGCCGCCGTGGCCACCTGCATCAGCCAGCGCGGCCCGCTGAAGGCCTCGTCCAGGCCGTACCAGGCGAACGGCGCCCGCAGATAGCCCTCGACCGCACGCCGGGCCGCCGGCACCCCTTCCGGTGTGGACGGGGTGTCCTCGGTGGACCCCTGTGCCGCTACCCGACTCGTCGTCTCCACTGCCCGGCCGCCTCCTCGATCCGTAGGTGTCCGGAGCGGCCCGCCCCCCTCGGGCGTCCTGGCTGCCGGACCTATGGAGGATAGCCACCCCGGTCCCGCCCACCGGGAATGACGGTGCGGAGGTGGCTCAGATTGACGTCCTGTACGAAACCCGGGGGGTGGTGTCAGGTCGCGTCGGCGTCGTACGGGGGGCGCTCGCCGGGGTCGAGCTTCTCGCGCTTCTTGAGGAGGTCGGGCGTACCCGAGACACCCGCGGCCGAGCCGTTGGCGGCCGTCGTGGGCGCGCCGGACCCGGTGGGCGCGCTCTCGCGGCCGTGCACCGCGTCCGCGACCTCTTCCATGTCCTTGCGCAGGTCGAAGCTGTTGCGGATCTCCTTGAGACCCAGGTCGTCGTTGTCCATGAGCTGCTTGCGTACGAACGTCTTCGGGTTCAGGTCCTCGAACTCGAAGTCCTTGAACTCCGGGCCGAGTTCGGCACGGATGTCCGCCTTGGCGGTCTCCGAGAAGCTGCGGATCTTGCGGATGAACCCCGACACGTCCTGGATCAGCTTGGGCAGCTTGTCCGGGCCGAAGACGAGCACAGCGAGGACCACGAGGGTGACGAGCTCCATGGGCCCTATGTCGTTGAACACCTAGCTGCTCCTCGTGGCTCTGCTCCCGGGTCCAGTCATGGACCGCTCCACGGTACCCGCCGAAACTGTCGAAACGGTACCTACCCGGTGACCTTTGGCCGCCGCTTGCCCCCCTGGTGACCGATAGGTGACCAGAGGGGCGAACCGTGGCGGGCCGTGGCGAGCGGCCGAGGGAAACGCCGGGAGCACGCCAGGAACACGTCAGGAGCAGGGCAGCGGCAGGTCAGGACGTTGCGGAGCCGAGCGTGAGGGTCAGCCGCTGCTCCCCGCCGCCGCGCTTGAGCGTCAGCTCCAGGCGGTCGCCGGGGCGGTGCGAGCGGATCTTGACGATCAGTTCCTCGGCGCTGTGCACCCGCTGGCCGTCGACCTTGGTGATCACGTCCTCGGGCCTGATGCCCGCGGTGGCGCCGGGACCGCCGGGGGTCACGGACGGCTTGCCGTCGGCGGCCTTGGCGCCGACCCGGGCGCCGTCGCCGGTGAACTTCATGTCGAGGGTCACCCCGATCACCGGGTGGGTGGCCTTGCCGGTGTTGATCAGCTCCTCGGCGACCCGCTTGCCCTGGTTGACCGGGATCGCGAAGCCCAGGCCGATGGAGCCGCCCTGCCCGCCGCCGTCGCTCTTGCCCGCGGCGCGGATCGCGCTGTTGATGCCGACGACGTGGGCGTGCGAGTCGAGCAGGGGGCCGCCCGAGTTGCCCGGGTTTATCGGGGCGTCGGTCTGGAGCGCGTCGACATAGCTGACGTCGCTGCCGTCGCCCTTCTCGCCGCCCGCCGTGATCGGGCGCTCCTTGGCGCTGATGATGCCCGAGGTGACGGTGTTGGAGAGGTCGAAGGGGGCACCGATGGCCACCACCGGGTCACCGACCTGGACGTTGTCGGAGTTGCCGAGCGGCAGCGGCTTCAGCCCGGAGACACCGGTGACGCGGACCACGGCGAGGTCGTACCCGGAGTCGCGGCCGACCACCGTGGCGCGTGCGGTCTCGCCGCCGCTGAACGTCACGCTGATGTCGCCGGACGAGCCCGCGGGCTCCACGACGTGGTTGTTGGTGAGGATGTGCCCGGAGTCGTCCAGCACGAAGCCGGTGCCGGTGCCGGACTCGCTCTCCCCGCTGACGTGCAGCGTGACCACGCCCGGCAGGGCGCTAGCGGCGATCCCGGCGACGCTGTCGGGCGCGCGTCCGGTGGGCCCCTTGCCGGCCTGCGGCAGATCGACGGGCGTGGCGCCGGTGCGCTCGATGTACGCGCCGACCCCGCCGCCGATGCCGCCCGCGACCAGCGCGAGGACGACGGCCCCGAGGACGAGCGCCCCGCGCCGCGGCTTCCGCCTCTCCGGCACCCCGGCCGTGCTGAGCGGCTGCCCGGCCGCGCCCCAGGGGTCGTACTGCACCCACTGGGACGAGGGCGGCACCGGCGGCACGCCTTCCGGTACGGGGTACGGGACCGGGGCCTCCGGCGCCGGGTACGCCCCCTGGGTCGGGACCGCTCCTGCGACCGGCGCGGGCCGCTGCACGGGCGGCGCGGGCGCCCACGGCCCCGGCCCGCCGTACGGCGGCGTCCCGTACGGATCAGGGGCGTGCAACGGCTGCCGAGGCGGCACGGGGCCCTCGGGCCGGGCGGGGTCGTGGACCGACTCGCCGGCCGACGCGGGCTCTTGGGCGGGCTCGCCGGCCGGCGCGGGCGGCGCAAGCCGATACGCGGACTCGTCCTCGACCGGCTCCCCGGGAGCGAGCGAGTACGGCACCTCCCCGTCGCCGGAACCTTGCGGCCCGCCGGGAACCGCTACGTCCTGCGCACCCGGCGCCGAAGCCGCAGGTGCCTCCGGCGGAGCCAGGTCGTACGTCTCCTCGGCCGTGGAGCCGTCCCCGCGCGGGGTGGGACGGCTCCACCATCTCGCCTTGGGCCCGGTGGGCTTCCCGTCGTTCATGCTCTCCCCGCAACTGTCCTGCGTGCCCCAGGGGCACCCTCCCAGGGATTCAACCAGGTTTGCCGGGAGGAGCGCAGGGCACGGTCAGTGCCGGGGAGCCGCCAGATGCGTCGGCGGAGCGGACGGGGTCGCGCCGGAGAGCGCGGACAGCGGTGAGACCGGCCGCACTGCCAGGGTGGCGGCCGCCGGGCGTATCAGCGGAGGCAAGGACGAACCGCTCAGCAGAGCGGCACGGAACGGATTGCCGAACTGCTGCGGGGACGGCTGGGACGGGACTCCGTTCAACCCGGCCAGACCCATCGCGACCGGCGCCGTGGACTCCGGGGCCACCGGTGCGCTCGCCACGCCGCCCCGTCTGCGCTGCGACTCCGCGGACAGGGGTGCCCCCGAGGACGGACCGGCCGACGGACGCTGGTCCCGCAGCGGCGTGACATTGCTGCCCGACCCCTCGCCCCGGGCCGACGTCTCCGCCCCCGAGTCCGACGGGACCGCGCCGCCGAGCGCGATCGCCGCGAGGGAGACGGCGCTGGCGGCGGCGAAGGCGATCCTGCGCCCGCGCCACGGCGAGCCCGAACGCTCCTCGGGGCGGGCCACTTCGTGGATCCGGAAGCCCCGCCCGGGCAGCCCGCCGCCGAGGACGGCCGCATGGGCCCCGCCGGGCACATAGCCGAAGCCTCCGACCGGGTCGCGCGGATCGCTCAGGACTCCGGGCGAGAAGACCCCGTCGGCAAGGCGCCCCCCGCCGAATGGTCCCCGACCGTCGTCGTCACCTCCGGGTCCCCCGGGCAGCCCCTGGAGCCGGGCCAGCAGGCCCTCGGAGGGGACGGGCGGTGCCGTCTGCGCGAAGACGCTCTTGACGCGGCGCTGCGCGTCGGCCTCGGCCTTGCACTTGGGACAGGTGGCCAGATGCGACAGGACACGCTCGCGCGCGTCATGGCTGAGCTCGCCGTCGACCAGGGCGGCGAGACGGTCCCCCAGATGCTGCTCTGCGGGAGTGGGACTGGTGCCGGTCACGCGGCCCCCTCTCCGACCGCCCCCGGGGCGCCGTGCGCCACCCCCGCGAGGGCACGCTGCTGCTCGGCGCGAGCCTCGGGCGAACGGTGCTGGAGGGCCTTGCGCAGATGCGAGCGGCCGCGGTGGATCCGGCTGCGCACGGTTCCGAGCTTCACGCCGAGGGTGGCGGCGATCTCCTCGTACGACAGTCCCTCGATGTCGCAGAGCACTACGGCGGCGCGGAACTCGGGCGCGAGGGTGTCCAGCGCCTGCTGGACGTCGGCGTCGAAGTGCGCGTCGTTGAAGACCTGCTGGGGGGACGGGTCGCGGCTGGGCAGGCGCTCGGCCGCGTCGTCGCCCAGGGCGTCGAAGCGGATGCGCTGGCGGCGGCGGACCATGTCCAGGAAGAGGTTGGTGGTGATCCGGTGCAGCCAGCCCTCGAACGTGCCCGGCGTGTAGGTCGACAGCGAGCGGAAGACGCGGACGAAGACTTCTTGGGTGAGGTCCTCGGCGTCGTGCTGGTTGCCCGTCAGGCGGTAGGCGAGGCGGTAGACGCGGCCGCTGTGCGTGCTGACGATCTCCTCCCAGGTGGGAGGGGTCCACGCCGGGGAATCCGCGTCGGCGAAGGTCGCGGTGGCTGCGGAGGTGATGGGAGTCCCTCCCATGCCATTGAGGCCATGGGGGCTGTCAGCGGTGTAGGTCACGGATCTCGGCTCACCTGCCGACCTGAGAAAGCGCCGGAGCACTCCTCCCCGATCCACAGGCGCAGCCGCACCTCCCCTGTCGGCTCTGGTGGTGTCCAGCGGAGCCCCTACCATAGCCACCTCGCCCGTTAGCTCCGGATAAGAATCTTTACGCGCATTTGGGACTGGCTTCGTGCCCCTCGAACCGCGCTGCTTCCCGGACCGCTCGGGGACCGGGATTCCGTACTCGTCCATGTCTCCCCCCGCCCTTCATAACGCCCGGTCCCATCTGCGGGTTCCCGGGTGCAGCGGATACAGTCACCCGTGCGCGCCAACTACGGGGACAGGAGAGGGCCATTACCGCCAACCGGCAGACGAGCTGGGCGTTCGCCGACGCCTTTGTCGCCGAGGACGACGCGCTGCGCTGGGCCCGCGAGCGGTCCCGGGAGGCAGGACTGCGTTCGGTGTCCCCGGGAACCGGCGCCGCGCTGCGCCTGCTCGCTGCCACCGCCGACGCGAAGGCGGTCGCCGAGATCGGCACCGGAACCGGCGTCTCCGGGATCTATCTGCTGCAGGGCCTGCGGCCGGACGGCGTGCTGACCACCGTCGACCCCGAGGCGGACCGCCAGCAGTTCGCCAAGCAGGCGTTCCGCGCGGCGGGCTTCGCCGGGAACCGGGCGCGTTTCATCCCCGGGCGCGCCCTGGACGTGCTGCCGCGGCTGGCCGACGGCGGATACGACCTGGTGTTCTGCGACGGCGACCGGACGGAGTCCCTGGACTACCTCGCCGAATCGTTGCGCCTGCTGCGGCCCGGCGGAATCGTCTGCTTCGAAGGGGTCTTCGCCGACGGCCGTACGGTCGACTCCGGCGTCCAGCCCGCCGAGGTGCTGCGGCTGCGCGACCTGCTGCGGACCGTACGCGAGAGCCAGGAGCTCGTCGGGTCGCTGCTGCCGGTGGGCGACGGGCTGCTCTGCGCCGTGAAGCGGGCGTGACCCCTCACCGAGGGCGCCCGCCGAGATTCTCTTCCGGCCGCGTGCGCGGGTCCGGAAACGCGGGTCCGGAAACTACTCCGCCCCGGGCCGGTACATGAGTACCGGCCCGGGGCGGAGGCAGATTGGGGGTCAAGCCCGCTGAATCAGCCGACGACCTTCTTAAGAGCGTCACCGAGCGCCTCGGCCTCGTCCGGGGTCAGCTCGACCACAAGCCGTCCACCGCCTTCGAGCGGAACGCGCATGACGATGCCCCGCCCCTCCTTGGTCACCTCGAGCGGGCCGTCGCCCGTCCGCGGCTTCATGGCCGCCATGCTGTTTCCCCTTCCTGAAACCAGCTCATCGCAGCCGGCGGCCCCTGACAGGCACCGTGTTACCGGCATCGAACACATTGCTTCCAGGTCATTATCCCGCATCGCAGGACCCGATGACCAACATCGGTCGGCATCGCTTGCGCAACGCGCTCTATCAAAACCACCCAATTCGGCGATCCGCCTGCGATACTTCGCCACCCTCGGTCCGGGTCGTGGCCGGGAATGTTTGACGCAGGTCACATGTGCGGCGCCGATGATCTCCGCCATGCTGGGCGGACACGACACCGCAACGGAGGGGATCCATCCCAATGGCCGACACCGTGCTCTACGAGGTGACCGACGGGCTCGCGACGATCACGCTCAACCGTCCCGACGCCATGAACGCCATGAACACCGAGGCCAAGGTCGCCCTGCGGGACGCGGCGCGGGCCGCCGCCGCGGACCCCGCGGTACGGGCGGTCCTGCTCACGGCGACGGGCCGGGCGTTCTGCGTGGGCCAGGACCTCAAGGAGCACGTGAGCCTGCTCGCGGCGGACCGCGAGGCGGGCACCGGCTCCACGATGAGCACGGTCCGCGAGCACTACAACCCGATCGTGAAGGCCCTGACCGAGATGCCCAAGCCGGTCGTGGCAGGGGTGAACGGGGTCGCGGCGGGCGCGGGCTTCGGCTTCGCGCTGGCGGCCGACTACCGGGTGGTGGCGGACACGGCCGCCTTCAACACGTCGTTCGCGGGGGTCGCGCTGACCGCCGACTCGGGCGTCTCCTGGACGCTCCCCCGCCTGATCGGCCACTCGCGCGCCGCCGACCTGCTGCTCTTCCCGCGCTCCGTCTCCGCTCAGGAGGCGTACGAGCTCGGCATCGTCAACAAACTGGTCCCGGCCGCCGAGCTGGCGGCCGAGGCGGCCGCCGTGGCGCGCGCGCTGGCCGACGGCCCGACGCTCGCGTACGCGGCCCTCAAGGCGTCCCTGGCGTACGGGGCCGGGCACTCGCTCTCCGAGGCGCTGGAGAAGGAGGACGAGCTCCAGACCCTGGCGGGGGCGTCCGAGGACCACGGGATCGCGGTGGCGGCGTTCCTGGCCAAGGAGAAGCCGAAATATGTGGGGCGCTGAGCCATTCGGGGAGCCACAGCCCCGTACCCCTTAAGGGGTACGTCCGCTCCGGGCCACACAGTCCGTCAGATGGTCGTCCACCAGACCGCACGCCTGCATCAGCGCGTACGCCGTCGTGGGGCCGATGAAGCGGAGGCCGCGCTTCTTGAGGGCCTTGGAGAGCGCCGTCGACTCGTCGGTGACCGGGGGGACGTCCGCCAGGGTGCGGGGGGCCGGGCGGGAGGCGGGGTCCGGGGCGTACGACCAGATGAGCTCGTCCAGCTCGCCGGGGGCCCAGTCGGCCAGTACGCGCGCGTTGGAGAGGGTCGCCTCGATCTTGGCACGGTTGCGGATGATCGATTCGTCGGTCAGCAGCCGCGCCGCGTCCTCGTCGGTGAAGGCGGCCACCTTGGCGATCCGGAAGTCCGCGAAGGCGCGGCGGAACCCCTCGCGTCGGCGCAGGATGGTGATCCAGGAGAGGCCCGACTGGAAGGCCTCCAGGCACAGCCGTTCGTAGAGGGCGTCGTCGCCGTGGACCGGGCGGCCCCACTCGGTGTCGTGGTACGCCACGTAGTCCGCGGTGGACAGCCCCCACGGGCAGCGCAGCCGGCCGTCCGGGCCGGGGATGGCGGTGCTCACTTGCGGGGCTCCTCGTCGCGGGGGGCGTGGGCGGCGCTGAGCGCCTCCCGCAGATCGGTGATCCGGGCGTCGCGCTCGGCGAGCTCCGCGGCGAGGCGGCTCAGCACGTCGTCGACGTCGGCCATCCGGTAGCCGCGCGCGGCCACCGGAAGCCGCAGCGCGTCGATGTCCGCGCGCTCGACGGGGCGGCCCGCGGGCAGCGGGTCGGTGAGCCGCTCGGGGCCCGTCTCGGGCAGTACGGCACCGTCGCCGCCGCCCACCACGGCCAGCGTGACCGCGGCGACCACCACGACCATGGCGATCAGCAAGAACCAGAACACGCGCGAAACCTCTCCCCGGCAGCCGGAAACCGTCGGGTCCGATCGTGCCATGCGGAGCTGGGAGTTAGGGTCTGTCGGTCGGCACAGGCCGGACCCGCCGGACACGGAACCTGAGGTCACGGGCGTCTTACCCGAGGAGGAAACAGCGGATGCTGCGGCTGGGAAGGCGCGAGTTCGACGCGCACGAGCCGGTGATCATGGCGATCGTCAACCGGACCCCGGACTCCTTCTACGACCAGGGTGCGACGTTCCGGGACGAGCCCGCGCTGGCCCGCGTGGAGCAGGCGGTGTCAGAGGGGGCTGCCATCATCGACATCGGCGGGGTCAAGGCGGGCCCCGGCGAGGAGGTGACGGCCGAGGAGGAGGCGCGGCGCACGGTCGGCTTCGTGGCCGAGGTGCGGCGGCGGCATCCGGACGTGGTGATCAGCGTCGACACCTGGCGCCACGACGTCGGGGAGGCGGTCTGCGAGGCGGGCGCGGACGTGCTGAACGACGCGTGGGGCGGGGTCGACCCGAAGCTGGCGGAGGTCGCTGCGCGGTACGGGGCGGGGCTGGTGTGCACACACGCGGGCGGCGTGGAACCGCGCACCCGGCCGCACCGGATCGCGTACGAGGACGTGATGGAGGACATCCTCCGGGTCACGGTGGGGCTCGCCGAGCGGGCGGTCGCGCTCGGAGTGCGGCGGGACGGGATCATGATCGATCCCGGTCATGACTTCGGCAAGAACACCCGCCACAGTCTGGAGGCGACCCGGCGGCTCGGCGAGATGACGGCGACGGGGTGGCCGGTCCTGGTCTCCCTGTCCAACAAGGACTTCGTCGGGGAGACGCTGGACCGGCCGGTCAAGGAGCGGGTGATCGGGACGCTGGCGACGACGGCGGTGTCGGCGTGGCTGGGGGCGCGGGTGTACCGGGTGCACGAAGTCGCCGAGACCCGTCAGGTGCTGGACATGGTGGCGTCCATCGCCGGCCACCGTCCGCCTGCTGTGGCACGGCGCGGGCTGGCGTAGCCGGGGCTTCGCCCCGGGGGCCCTGCTTTTCCCTGCGGGCTCGGTGGGGGCTGGTCGCGCCCACGCGGCGGGGCCGCACGATGTCACAGCCCCACGCCCCTTGAATGCCGCTGCGCGGCATCCCGTGGGCGCCACGAAGGGGCGGGGTGGGGGAACTACCGCCCCACCTCCTTCGTCACCATCGCCACCGCCTCCTCCACGCTGTCCGTGACGTGGAAGAGGAGCAGGTCGTGGGCGGAGGCCTTGCCGCCGCCGACCACTGTGTCGCGGAGCCAGTCGACCAGGCCCGCCCAGTACTGCGAGCCGAACAGGACGATCGGGAAGCGGGTCACCTTGCCGGTCTGGACGAGGGTGAGCGCCTCGAAGAGCTCGTCCAGCGTGCCGAGGCCGCCGGGCAGGACGACGAAGCCCTGCGCGTACTTCACGAACATCGTCTTGCGGACGAAGAAGTAGCGGAAGTTGACGCCGATGTCGACGTGCGGGTTGAGCCCCTGCTCGAAGGGGAGCTCGATGCCGAGGCCGACCGAGACGCCCCGCGCCTCGCGCGCGCCCCGGTTGGCCGCCTCCATCGCACCCGGGCCACCGCCGGTGATCACCGCGAAGCCCGCCTCGACCAGCGCGTGGCCGATGGCCACACCCGCCTCGTACTCCGGTGAGCCCACCGGTGTGCGGGCAGAGCCGAAGACGCTGATGGCGCTGGGCAGTTCGGCGAGCGCGCCGAAGCCCTCCACGAACTCGGACTGGATGCGCATGACCCGCCAGGGGTCGGTGTGCACCCACTCCGAGTCGCCCTCGGTGTCGAGGAGCCGCTGGTCGGTGGTCCCGGCCTGGACCTGGTCGCGGCGGCGCAGCACCGGTCCGAGCCGCTGCTCCAGCCGCTGTTCGCCCGGAAACTCTCCCTCGGGGTTGGCCATTGCGTGCTCCCTCCGCTGACTGAGTCATACGACGCGTCCGGCCAGCGTAGGACGACTTACGTGACCAAAGACGAAATTCAGGTGGTCAGCCAGGCGTGAAGTCGCCGTTCGCAGTGGGTGATCCGGTCGACGGCGACGTGCTCGTCCCGCTTGTGCGCGTACAGGGCGTCGCCGGGCCCGTAGTTCACGGCGGGGACGCCGAGGGCTCCGAAGCGGGAGACGTCGGTCCAGCCGAACTTGGGCTGCGGGGTGCCGCCGACCGCCGCCATGAAGGCCGCGGCGGCCGGGTGCGAGAGCCCCGGCAGGGCCGCGCCCGAGTGGTCGTCGACGGTGAACTCCGCGATCCCGCAGTCCGCGAAGACCTCGCGGACGTGGGCCAGCGCCTCCTCGGCGGTGCGGTCCGGGGCATAGCGGTAGTTGACGGTGACCGCGCAGGCGTCGGGGATGACGTTGTTGGCGACGCCGCCCTCGATCCGTACCGCGTTCAGGCCCTCGTGGTACTCCAGGCCGTCGATCACCGGCCGGCGCGGCTCGTACGCGGCGAGCCTGGCCAGGATCGGGGCGGCCGTGTGGATGGCGTTGGACCCCATCCAGCTGCGCGCGGAGTGGGCCCGCTCCCCCGCCGTGCGCAGGATGACCCGCAGCGTGCCCTGGCAGCCGCCCTCGACCTGGGCGTCGGAGGGCTCCAGGAGGACCGCGAAGTCGCCCTCGATCCAGTCAGGGTGTGCGTCGGCCACATGACCGAGACCGTTGAGGTGTGCGGCGACCTCTTCGTTGTCGTAGAAGACGAAGGTGAGGTCGCGGTTGGGCTCGGGGACGGTCGCGGCGATCCGCAGCTGGATGGCCACGCCGGACTTCATGTCCGAGGTGCCGCAGCCCCACAGGATGCCGTTCCCGTCGAGGCGGGACGGCACGTTGTCGGCGATCGGCACGGTGTCGATGTGCCCGGCGAGGATGACCCGCTCGGCCCGGCCCAGGTCTGTGCGCGCGACGACGTTGTTGCCGTGGCGGTCCACGGTCAGGTGCGGCAGCGTCCGCAGCGCCGCCTCGATCGCGTCCGCGAGCGGCTTCTCCGTCCCGCTCTCCGACGGGAAGTCGACGAGCCACGCGGTGAGCGCGGGGCCGTCCAGGGTCAGGTCGAGTGCGCTGTCTGCCATGGCCACGACCCTAGCGCGCACCGCCCGACCAGGGCGGGGGCATCCAGAAGCACCCGGCCCGCACCCGCCCCGGCACCGGCCCCCGGGCCCCCGCCCCGCCCTCCAGTACGGTGGTCCCCGTGTCCCAGCCCGTCACCCCCAACCGACCCGTAAGGCGCGGCCGCCTCTTCCGTATCGTGGCCGCGGCGGTCGTGCTGCTCGCCGTCGCCGGATATCTGGCGGTGCAGTACATGAGCGGCGGGCCGGGGGCGCCGAGATGCACGGTGGGGTCCGGGGACGACACCTACCGGCTCAGCCCCGAGCAGGCCGTGAACGCGGCGACCATCTCCGCGGTCGGCACCTCGCGCGGGATGCCCGAGCGGGCGGTGACGATCGCGCTGGCCACCGCGCTCCAGGAGTCGGGCCTGCGCAACATCACGCACGGCGACCGCGACTCGGTGGGGCTCTTCCAGCAGCGGCCCTCGCAGGGCTGGGGCACCGTGCAGCAGATCATGGACCCGGTCTACTCGGCCGGGAAGTTCTACCAGCGCCTGGCCGAAGTGCCCGGCTACTCGCGGCTGCCGCTCACCGTCGCCGCGCAGCGGGTCCAGCGCAGCGGCTTCCCGCAGGCCTACGCCAAGCACGAGCCGGACGCGGCGCTGCTCACCGCCGTCCTCACCGGCCGCACTCCCGCCTCGCTGACCTGCACGATCGCCAAGGACACCCACCCGGGCGACCCGGCGAAGGTACGCACCGAGCTGGCCCGGGCGTTCGGCGCGGGGGTGGCTCCGGACAAGGGCGACGGGCGTGAGGTCACGGTCCCGGTGCGGGCGCCCGCGCGGGCCGGTGCCGAGGGCGGCGCCGAGCAGCGCGGCTGGGAGCTGGCCCACTGGGCGGTCGCGCACGCCGCCGCGTTCCGCGTGGAGCAGGTCTCGTACGCCGGGCGCACCTGGCGCGTGGACGGCTCCCGCAAGGGCTGGCACACGGACGACACCGAGGCCGGCGCGAGCGGCGCCACCAGCGGGAACGCGGGCGGCGCCACGGGCGGCGCGGAGAGTTCCGGCGCATTCGGCCAGGTCCGGATCCAGCTCGCCGGATAGCGCGCGACACCTGTTCGGACGGCCACTCGTGCGGGGCACAGATGGCTTTCGCGTACACCGTTTCGTACGCCCACCCCCGCGCCCACCGGAAGAATCGTCAATTCCCTTGAGAACAAAGGGAATCGGCGGCGTTCAACATATTGCCGCGACGGCTCATTTGCCCGTTTTTATCCGAACCCGATAATGCGACGCATTGCGAACTCTTTACCCAGGGCCTCCGCAACCTCCGCCGCACCCAGAGGAGTTGTCACAGCGTCCGAACGCCGTTCCTCCCGTCTCAAGGAGCATCATGTCCCTCCCCCTGACCCGTCGGATCGCCCGTGCCGCGCTGCTCATCGCGGCGGGTGCAGTTCCCGTGGTCGGCGCGGCCGGCGCGGCGAGCGCCGCGTCCCTTCCGGAGACCCCGAACCTGGGCGGCCGGACCGCACTCGACGGCGCGAACATCGGCAACACCGTCGACGGTGCCGCGCAGAAGGCCACCGGCCTGGCGGGCGACGCCGGCAGCAAGGCGGTCAAGCAGGCGGTCCCGGCCGCGGGCAAGGCCGTCGGCAAAGCGGGCAAGACCGCGACCCCGGCGGCCCAGAAGACGGCGGGCGACGCCGCGGGCAACGCGGGCGGCCTCCTCGGCTCCACCGCCCGGTCGACCAGCCTGGACGGCCTCCCGGCCGGCGGCCAGCTGCCCACCGGCGGACTGCCCTCCACCGACCAGCTGCCGCCCAAGAGCCTGCCCGTCGGCTGAGCCGCGCGGCACACGGCCGAAGGGGCCCCGGGATCCTGTCCCCGGGGCCCCTTCTCGCACGTACGAGCTCGTACGGCCCTGGGGCCTGTCCGGCGGATCTGGTCGCCCGCGAGGTGCCTGCGCCTTTGGGTCCTGGTGAGCGGGGTCCTGGTGGGAGTCGGCAACCTACGACAACGCCGCTGGGGGTCCCAGGTCCCCCTGGCCCTTGAGGCCTTGGGGGAGGGCGTGCCAGGACCCCGCGTCCCGGACAAGATCCGCCGGACAGGCCCTAGCCCAGCCGCTTGACGGCCGCCTCGACGCGTTCGTCCGTCGCCGTGAAGGCCACCCGCACGAACCGCTCGCCCGCCTCGCCGTAGAAGTCGCCGGGCGCCACGAGGATGCCGAGACCGGCGAGGTGCTCCACGGTCTCCCAGCAGCCCTCGTCGCGGGTCGCCCACAGGTAGAGGCTGGCCTCGCTGTGCTCGATCCGGAAGCCGTGCTTGACCAGCGCGTCGCGCAGGGCGGCGCGGCGGGCCGCGTAACGCGCCCGCTGCTCCTGGACGTGCACGTCATCGCCGAGCGCCGCCACCGTGGCCGCCTGGACGGGCGCGGCCGTCATCATCCCGCCGTGCTTGCGGATCTGGAGCAGCTCGCCGAGCACCGCCTCGTCGCCCGCGAGGAAGGCCGCGCGGTAGCCCGCGAGGTTGGACCGCTTGGAGAGCGAGTGGACGGCGACGATGCCCTCGTACGTACCGCCGCAGACGTCCGGGTGCAGCACCGAGACCGGCTCGGCCTCCCAGCCCAGCTCCAGGTAGCACTCGTCGGAGAAGACGAGGACGCCGTGCTCGCGCGCCCAGGCGACGATCCGGACCAGCTCGTCCTTGGCGAGGACCCGGCCGGTCGGGTTGGACGGCGAGTTCAGCCACAGGAGCTTGAGACCGGCCGGGTCGAGGTCCGTCGGGTCGTCGTAGACGACGGGCGTCGCGCCGCAGAGCCGGGCGCCCACCTCGTACGTCGGGTACGCGAGCCGGGGGTAGGCGACCTTGTCGCTCGCGCCGAGGCCCAGCTGGGTCGGCAGCCAGGCCACCAGCTCCTTGGACCCGACCACCGGCAGCACGTTGCGGTGGCCGACGCCGACCGCGCCGAGCCGGCGCCCGACCCATCCGGTGAGCGCGTCGCGCAGCTCCGTGGTCCCCCACACCGTCGGATAGCCCGGCGAGTCCGCGGCCTCGATCAGCGCTTTCTGGATCAGCGCCGGAACCGGGTCGACCGGGGTGCCGACGGACAGGTCCACGATCCCGTCCGGATGGGTCGAGGCCGTCGCCTTGTACGGCTCCAGCTTGTCCCAGGGGAAGACGGGCAGGCGTGCGGAGACTGCGCCCACGGAGGTGCTCACTTTCTCGTACTCGGTTCCGTACGGACGAAACGCCTCGGTCCCGCAGGGCGGTGGGCGCCGTACGGGACCGGGGGACACGCGGTGTCAGTGTCAGTGCTCGCTGTCGGCGTTGATGTCGGCGGGCAGCGCGGCGATGAAGGGGTGGTCGCGCTCGATCAGGCCGAGCTTGGAGGCTCCACCGGGCGAACCGAGTTCGTCGAAGAACTCGACGTTCGCCTTGTAGTAGTCCTTCCACTCCTCCGGGGTGTCGTCCTCGTAGAAGATGGCCTCGACCGGGCAGACCGGCTCACAGGCACCACAGTCGACGCACTCGTCCGGGTGGATGTAGAGGGACCGCTGGCCCTCATAGATGCAGTCGACCGGGCACTCTTCGATGCATGCCTTGTCCTTAAGGTCGACACAAGGCTCCGCAATGACGTAGGTCACGCTGTCGTTCCTCCTCGATAGGGCGCGGCGGGCCGGTCTGCGGCTCCGTCCACGTGGCGCGCGGGAGCGCGGCGTCGTCGATGCCCACACCTAGTATCTCCGTTCCGGGGCGCGATCCGAACAGGAGGGGCGAAGAGAGCTGTGGAGTTCACCACCGGCGGACGGTTGATCGTCAGAATCACGCCTGAAGATCAGGGCAAACGCGTATCAGTCAGACACCTGGCGAGGTCCGGGGAGCGGGGCGAGAAGTTCACCGACACGGTCGGCGTTCTCACATCGTGGGATGCCGGAATGCTCTCGATTGTACGCAGGAACGGACAGACGGTCCACGTCCCGGAGCGCGAGATGGTCGCCGGCAAGGTCATCCCGGCCGAACCCGCCCGGCGACGTGGTCCGGCCGCCACTTTCCGGGAGTTGGCGCTGGTCAGCGCACGTGCGTGGCAGCCCGTGGAGAGCGAGGCGCTGGGCGAGTGGACGCTGCGGGCGGCCGGTGGATTCACCCGCCGGGCCAATTCGGTGCTGCCGCTCGGCGACCCGGGGATGCCGCTCGCGGACGCCCTCGCGGACGCGCACGCCTGGTACACCGCCCGCGGACTTCCCACGTACATACAAACGTCCACCGGCGCCGAGGGGACCCAGGAGGGCCTCTGTGCCGATCTTGAAAAGTTTGGGTGGATTCGCGAGGTAAGCGCCCAACTGCGGATCGCCGCACTTGCCCCGATCGGGGACCTCGACGCGGACGTCTCACGGGTCGGACTGTCCCGTTCTGTCGGTTCCGCCTGGCTCGGCCGCTACCAGCGCACCGGGACACCCGGACCCCATGTGCTGAAGGTACTGGAGAGCGGCCCCTCGACATGGTTCGCGACGGTGGCCGGGGACGGGGGCGGGGCGCCCGCCGCGATCGGCCGGTGCGTGGTCGACGGCCGCTGGGCGGGGTTCATGGCGGTCGAGGTGGACCCGGCGCACCGCCGCCGGGGGCTCGCGACGGCCGTGATGGCCGCGCTGGCCCGCCAGGCCCTCTCCGAGGGGGCGTCGGCGGCGTGGCTCCAGGTCGAGGCGGAGAATGAAGGAGCGGCGGCGCTGTACGACGCGCTCGGCTTCGCGACGCATCACAGCTATCACCACTTCCGGGAACCCGGCGGATCGGCCCGGCCGAACTGACCGGTCGGACCACCCTCCGGGGCACCCGGATGCCCCGCCTTCATTTCCCGATCCAGCTGAGCGGGTACGAGGCGGTTGTGACTCCGCTCCCCACCTGAACGGCGGGGGCTTCCCACCCGCAGATTGCGGTCCAGCCCGAACCGGCCCCTTTCGGGACGAGCAGGAAATACCACGGAAAGCTTATGGAATACCCCGAAAGCCATAACACCAACGACTGGCGGCGGCAGTTCACCGAGGAGGCCCGGTCCGAGCGGCCGGACCTCGCGACGCTGTGCCTGCTGATCGGCGCGGTGGCCGACCCCGAGCTCGGGCAGCGGGGCCTCGACGACGCCCAGATGGAGCTGGACCGCCTCGCCGGTCTGCTCCCGTACGGCGTCTCCGGGGCCCGCCCGTGGGCGGTGGCGCTGGCCGAACTGCTCGGCCGCGGCTGCGGGTTCCGGGGTACCCCGGCCGAGTACCAGCGCCTGGAGTCCTCACTCCTGCCTGAGGTCCTGCGCCGCCGCCGGGGCCTGCCGATCCTGCTCTCGGTGGTCTGGATGGAGGTGGCCCGCAGGGCCGGGGCCCCGGTGTACGGGGTGGCCCTGCCCGGCCACTTCGTGGTGGGCTTCGGCCGCCCGGAGGAGCGGGTGCTCGCGGACCCGTTCGACGGGGGGCGGCCGCTGACGGGCGCGGACGCGGAGCTCCTGGTGGCCGGGGCCACCGGCGCCCCGCTCGACCCGTCGATGCTCACCCCGGCCGACCCGCTGGCGATCGTGCTGCGCATCCTCAACAACATCCGTGCCTGGGCGGCGGCCCGCCCGGAGCAGAGCGCGGTCGCCCTGTGGGCCCTGGACCTCTCCCTGCTCCTGCCCACCCACCCGGCCCGGCTCCGCTACGACCGCGCCCAACTCCTGGTCCAGCGAGGCGACTTCCTGGGGGGCGCGGCGGAACTCGACCTGTACGCGGACGTCCTGGAGCCGGTGGAACCCGGCACGGCGGAGACGATCCGGGGGCGGGCGCGGGCGGCTCGGGCGATGCTGAACTGACGCCGGGCCAGTAGGAGTCCTACAACCAGCCCTTCTCCCGTGCGATCCCCACCGCCTCCGCCCTGTTGCGGGCCGCCAGTTTCTGGATGGCCATGGAGAGGTAGTTGCGGACCGTGCCCTGGGAGAGGGAGAGGGTGCGGGCGAGTTCCGCGTTGGTGGCGCCGTTCGCCGCCGCGCGCAGGACGTCGCGCTCGCGGTCGGTCAGCGGGTTGGCGCCCTCCGCGAGCGCGGCCGCGGCCAGCGTCGGGTCGATCACCCGCTCCCCCGCGAGCACCTTGCGCACCGCGGCCGCGAGCTGGGCGGCCGGGGCGTCCTTCACCAGGAAGGCGTCGGCGCCCGACTCCATCGCGCTGCGCAGATAGCCGGGGCGGCCGAACGTCGTCAGGACGACGATTTTGAGGGCGGGGAGCTCTTTGTGGAGTTCGGCCGCCGCCTCGATGCCGGTCTTGCCGGGCATCTCGATGTCGAGCAGCGCCACGTCGGGGGTGAAGGCGCGGGCCGCGCCCAGCACCTCGTCGCCCCTGGCCACCTGGGCGACCACTTCGAAGTCCGGCTCCAGGCCGAGCAGGGCCGCGAGTGCTTCGCGGACCATGGATTGGTCTTCGGCCAGGAGTAGGCGGATCATGAGCCGGATTCTAAGCGGCGGCGGTGGTTGTGCCGTTGGTCGGCTGCGGACCGTGCTGGGCCGGTCGCGCGGTTCCCCGCGCCCCTATGGGGCGCCCAGCGGCACCCTCGCCGTCAGCGTGAAGCCCTTGCCCTTCTGCGCCGACGGCTCCAGCGTGCCGTCCACCTCCGACAGGCGTTCCGCCAAGCCCGTCAAGCCGTTGCCCGCCGTTACGGCGGAACCCCCTCGGCCGTCGTCCGCGATCCTCAGTTCCAGGAAGCGGCCGTCCAGGGTCTGGCGCTCCCCGAGGGTGATCGCGCATGTGCGGGCGCCGCTGTGGCGGACCACGTTGGTGACGGCCTCACGGATCACCCAGGCCAGGGCCTCCCCCGCCCCCGGGGGCAGGCCGGGCGGGAGTTCGGCCGTCATCGGCAGGTCCGCCGCGACCCCCGCGGCCGTCAACGCGGTGCACGCGCCCGCCAGTTCCCCGGTGAGGGTCGCCCTGCGGTAGCCGGTGACCGCTTCCCGTACGTCCACCAGGGCCTGGCGGCTGACCTGTTCGATGTCGGCGACCTGCTGGGCCGCCTGGTCGGGGTGGTCGGGGAGCATCCGGCCCGCCAACTCGCTCTTGAGCGTGATCAGGGAGAGCGAGTGGCCCAGCAGGTCGTGCAGGTCGCGGGCGAGGCGCAGCCGCTCCTCATTGGCCGCCAGCTGGGCCACGGTGGCCCTGGCCTGGCGCAGTTCCACGGTCGTACGGACGAGATGGCGCACGCCCGTCATGGCGAAGCCGCCGAGCAGGGCCGGGATCGCCAGGCCCGGCACGAAGTCACCCCAGTCGCCCTTGGTGGTCAGGCCGATCAGGGCCATCGCGGCCGTCGCGCCCGGGATCGCCCATCTCGCCAGGGGCAGCGGCAGCACCGCCCCGCAGCCGACCGACACGTACACGAAGAGCACCAGCCAGGGCGCGTCCAGGGTCAGCGAGGTGACCACCGCGATGCAGGTCAGGAAGACCAGTATCGAGGCGACCGTGGTGCGGGCGAAGGGGCGGGCGGTGTGACGGAAGACCAGGGCCAGATAGACCGCGACGAACGCCACCAGGGCGAGCCAGCCGAGCACGGTCGCCCACGTCGTGTGCTCCCGCTTGAGGAGGTCGGACACCGGGGCGCCGAGGAACGCCAGCCAGATGCCGATCCACAGCAGCTTGCGCAGCGCCTCCTGGCGGTTCTCCGGCGGCCGGCCGATCGTGGCCACGGTGGCCTCGGCCCTGCGGTCTTCCGTCACGCTCGTCACGCCTTCAGGGTGTCCTTCCGGTACAGCCAGGCCGCGCCGCCCGCGAAGAGCAGGAAGTAGGCGGCGAGGACGGCCACGTCCTTGGTGTCCGGGGCGTTGCCCGCCTCGATGGCCTGCCCGAGCGCAGCGTACGCGTGGGTGGGCAGCCACTTGGCGAGCGACTGGAGCCAGGGCGCGAACGTCGTCGTGGGCATCCACAGGCCGCCCAGGATGGAGAGGCCGAAGTAGATGATCATCGTGATCGGGCGGACCGCGTCACCGCTGGCGAGGTAGCCGATGGCCACGCCGAGCGCGGCGAAGCAGAGCGAGCCCGCCCAGATGGAGCCGGTCAGCGCCAGCCACTGCCAGGCGTCGAACCGTACGTCCTTGACCGTGGCGGCGACCAGGAAGACCACCACGATGCAGGGCAGGGTGACCACGGCGGCGCTGGCGATCTTCGCCAGGACGTAGCCGCGGCCGGGCAGCGCGGTCAGCCGCAGCTGGCGCACCCAGCCCTTCTCGCGCTCCTTGGCGATCTTCTCGCTGTTGCCCATCAGGACGGCGGTGATCGCGCCGAACGAGGCCATCGAGACCATGAAGAAGGCGGGGAAGGTCAGATCGGTGTCGCCGATCCTGTCCGTGGTGTTCTGGGAGCCGGAGATCAACAGATAGAGCGCCGACGGGTAGATCACCGAGAAGAACATGAACTTCTTGTTCCGCAGGGTGCGGGTGATTTCGAGCTTGATCAGGGACCCGGAAAAGAATTGGTTCAGCATGCTGCCTTGGCCTCCTCGGCCTCGGTGATGGCGACGAAGGCCTGCTCCAGGCCGAGGCCCGCGACTTCGAGGTTGCGGGGGTACAGGCTCAGCCCGTACAGCGCGTGGACGGTGGCGTCGGCGTCGGCGGACTGGATGCGGACCGTGCGGCCCGAGACGTCGAAGGAGGTCAGGAAGGGCAGCCTGCGCAGGACGTCCTCGTCGATCACGCCCTCCAGGTCGAAGGCGATCCGGCGGGCGCCGGCCTTCGCCTTGATCTCGGAGGCGGTGCCGTCGGCGAGCAGCCGGCCCTTGTGCAGGACCAGGACGCGGTCCGCGATCGCGTCCGCCTCCTCCAGGTAGTGGGTGGCGAACAGGACCGTACGGCCCTGCTGCGCCTGCTCGCGCATGGTCGCCCAGAACGCCTGGCGGGCGGTGACGTCCATGCCGGTGGTCGGCTCGTCCAGGACGATCAGGTCGTTGGCGCCGGCGGTCGCGAGCGCGAAGCGGACGCGCTGCTCCTGGCCGCCGGAAAGCTTGTTGACCATACGGTCGGCGATCTGCGCGATGCCCGCGCGGTCCAGGACCTCCTCGACCGGGTGCGGACGCGGGTGCAGATCGCAGGCGAGCCGGACCAGCTCGCGGACCTTGACCTCCTCCATCAGACCGCCGCTCTGGAGCATCGCGCCGACCCGGCCGTCCTTGATGGCCTGCTCGGGCGTGGCGCCGAAGAGGCGCACCGCGCCGGAGTCGGCCTTGCGCAGCCCGAGCAGCAGGTCGAGCGTGGACGACTTGCCCGCGCCGTTCGGCCCGAGGAGCGCGACCGTCTCGCCGGGGTGCAGCTCCAGGGAGAGCCCGGCGACGGCGTGGACGTCGCCGTAGCTCTTGCTCACGTGCTCGAAGCTCACCACGGAGGTGGAGGTGGAGGTCATTGTGGTCATGACCCAAGATTCGCCCGCGGGCCCTGGCCGGGGGCAGTGCCGGGTGTCGTGAGTGTCGGATGACAGATGTCATGCGGACGGCATGACACGGCCCCCGTACGCGCAGGGCGTACGGGGGCCGGCACGGGACCGCAGGTCAGCTCGCGTTCAGATCGATCGTCACGATGCGCTCCGCCGAGGTCTTGCCGCGCAGGGCGCTCTGCATCGCCTTGGCCACGTCGTCGGACGTCAGCTGGTGCTTCTGACCGTCGCCCTTCATGATCATCACGCCGTTGAAGGTGCTGCCCATGAGCTGCTCGATCGCCTTCTTGTCGTAGACCTCGACCAGCTTGCCCTCGATCGGCTTCATGGAAAGGATCTTCGGGAGCGACTTCACCGGGCCGAAGTCGATGCGCTTGCCGCCCGCCTTGACGGTGATCAGGCCGGACATCGCGGGCTTGGCGAACTCGTTCATCGCCCGGTCGATCTCGGCCTGGGTGATGGTCGGCTGGCGCCCGGTGACCGGCAGCCGCACCTCGTTGGGCCTGCCCGTCTCGACCTGCGCCCGGTACGCGTCCTTGACCGAGATCGTCGAGCGGTTGACGTCGAGGCTCTTGCCCGCCTTGCCGGGTACGGCAACGGCCTTGCCCGGGACGAACTTGATCGTGCCCTCGACCGCCGAGCCCGAGGCGCCCGCCAGGTCGGTCAGCGCCACGCCCAGCTTCTCCTCGTCGACCGGGATGACCGGCTCGGCGACGCGCTTGCCGCCGAAGAGGGAGGAGATGACGGAGACCGGGTTGTAGTCGCTGCCCGCCGCGTTGCGCACGGTCGCCTGGCTGTCCAGGGCGAGGCCCGCCTTGTCGGGCGCGAGCGTCTCCTTCTTGCCGTCGACGGAGAGCCGCAGCGGCTGGGCCGCGCGCTTGCCGAGCGTGGCGTCGAGCTTGGCGACGGCCTGCTCCTTGCTGCCGCCGCCGATGTCGACGCCCAGGACCGTGGTGCCCTTGGGGACCTCGGAGTGGTTGAGCAGCAGACCCGCGCCGTACGCGACACCGGCCAGGACGAAGGCCGCGACGCCGAGCAGGACCAGCTTGGAGCGGCCCTTCTTCTTGGCGGGCGCGGGCGAGCTCGTACGGGCCGGGGCGGGCGGCTCCTCCGCGGGGCGCGGCCCGTCCGGCAGCCGCGGCGTGAGGTCGGGACCCGCGCCGCCGGGCGCGAACGGGGAGCGGTTGTCCCCCGGTACGACCGGGATCCCGCTGGTCAGCGTGTCCCCTGAGACGTGGCTCGCCGGCGGGGGCGGATTCACCCCGCCGCTCCCGGCACCCGGCACCGGGGCCGGGGCCTGCGGGGTCAGGATCGCCGTGTCGTCGGACATCTGGGGCACGGGCGGCGCCATGGGCCCGGGCCGCACGCCCTGCGCGCCCAGGACCGGGGTCCCGTGGCTCGGGGTGCCTTCCGGGCCGCCCGGCGCGCCGCCGAGCCGCTGCTGGCCCTTGCGGCTGCCGACCGGGCGGGTGGGCAGCGCGGCGGTGCCGGTGACCGGGCCGGTGGTGGGCCCGGCGGGGCCGCCGCTGCCGGCGAGGGCGGAGCGGCCCGAGCCGTTGGCCGCGGCCGCACCGGGCCGGAAGCCGTTGGCGTCGGGGCCGCCGGGCGCGAGGCCGTGGGAGCCGTTGCTGTCGGGGCCGCCCGGTGCGAAGCCGTTGGCGCCCGAGGGACCGGCCGGGCCGGAGGCGAAGCCGTTGCCGTTGGTGCCGGTGCCGGTGCCGGGTGCGAAGCCGTTGCCGCCGTTGCTCCCGGGCCGCGCGGACGCGCCCGTGGCGGAGCCGTCGGCGGGCGCGCCCTGCGGGCTGTCCGAGAAGTACGGGAGGTTCTGGCGCGGGGTGCCGGACGGCGGGGTCGCGCCGGAGCCCGCCTTGCGGGGCGCGAACCAGTCGCTGGTCGGCTTCTCCTCGGCCGCGGCGTCGGCGGCCGCGGCCGCCTCCTCCGCCGCGGCGGCGGCCTGAGCACGCTCGCTCTCCGCGGCGGCGGACGCCTTGTCGGCGTCGCTCACGGGCGTTCTCATCACGACCGGCGGGATGGGCCGGGACCCGGGGATGTTGATCCGGATACGCGTCGTCAGCGTGGTCTCGGTCTTGGGCTCGTCCGGCTGGGCGACGGCGGCTTCCGGGGCGTCGTGCGCCGGAGAGTGCGGCGTTCCGTACGGCGGGGTACCCGACGGGTACGCAGCTCCGCCGCGCCCCTGGGGGCCGGAGGTCGAACTGTCAGTTTCACGACTCAAGGCAGGTTCTCTCCCGATCGGCTCCACCACCCGCTCTTGTCTCGTTTTCCTCTGTGCGGGTGGCTCGGCGGCGCGCACCACCATACTGGCCGCCGTCGACAAGCAAGGGACCGCCCGGGAAAGCAGGGCACGACACCCGGTACTGCGCCGCCGTGACCGCGCACGTCACTTGCCAAGTCGGACCGAATCACGGGGTGGTTGCACCAGGCCGCCGATCGTGGCACAGATCACAGCCGCGACCATCCCGCCGAGCAGGAAGACGTACGAGCCCAGTCCCGCGCCGAAGACGAAGTCGCCCTCGGGCCGTGTGGTGGTCAAGAACAGCACGGCCACCAGCCATCCGGCGGCGGACGCGCCGACCCCGGCCCGGCTGCCCGTCAGGGCCGTACCGGCCCAGAAGAGTCCGGCCGCGGCGGCCAGCGAGAGCAGCAACCCGCCGGGGAACCAGGCGGCTTGGACGAGCGCGCCCGCGGCCCCGGTGAGCGCGCCGAGCACGAACAGGGCCGCGAAGGCGGCGATCCGCCCGGGGCGGGCGCCCGCCGTACGGGAGTTGACGGACGGACCGGACGTACGGGATGAAGTGCTCATCACACGTCCAGCCCGGCGAACAGGTCGTGCTCGCGCTCGCCGGCCGGGGCCCCGGACTCGCCGTCGACCAACTCGTAGTACTCGACGGAGAAGAGCGGCTGGCCCAGGTCGTTGGAGAGCGCGAAGAACGGGCCGTCCACGGCGATCTGGGTGACGTGTGCGCGCATCGCGGCGGCCTTGGCCTCGGCGTGGGCGGCGCCGTCGATCTCGGCCGTGATCCGCGTGTCCTCGACGACGCCCGGGATGTCGCCGATGTCGGCGATCCCGGGGAAGGAGACCCCGGAGGCGCGGAGCCGGGCGAAGCCGTCCTCGGCCACCGAGCGCGGCACCCGGTTCCAGTAGAGCTTGGCGATGGTGTGCGGCTCGCCGAGGTCGGGACGGTAACCGGGTTCGGCGGCCAGCTCGGCGGCGCGCATCGCCACTCGGTGGGCCTGGATGTGGTCGGGGTGGCCGTAGCCGCCGTTGGAGTCGTACGTCACCAGGACCTGCGGGCGGACCTCGCGGATCACCTCGACCAGATGGGGGGCCGCGTCGTCCACCTCGGTGTTCCAGAAGGCGCCCTCGCGGCGGTTCTGCTCAAGACCCGTCATCCCGGAGTCGCGGAAGCGGCCGGGGCCGCCGAGGAAGCGGTGGTCGGTGACCCCGAGCTCCTTCATCGCGGCGGCGAGTTCGCCGACGCGGTGGGCGCCGAGGCGGTCGTCCCGGTCGGCGGCGAGGTGCGCGAGGTCGGCCGGGATGACCTCGCCCTCCTCACCGAGGGTGCAGGTCACCAGGGTGACCAGCGCGCCTTCGGCGGCGTAGCGGGCCATGGTGGCGCCGTTGTTGATCGACTCGTCGTCGGGGTGGGCGTGCACCAGGAGCAGCCGCCGGGCGGGGAGATCCGTCATACGGGACAGCCTACGAGGCATGCCGCACGGCGGCATGCCTCGGATCCCCCGACCGGGCCGGGCGGCGACGGAACCGTCAGAACTTGATGTCGCTGATCATGCCCGCGACGTTGTTGGAGAGGTCGTTGATGGTGGGCGCCATGGACGAGCTGGCGAGGTAGAAGCCGAGCAGAGTGCAGACCACCGCGTGTCCGGCCTTCAGTCCGGACTTCCTGACCAGCAGGAAGACGATGATCGCCAGCAGCACCACCGCCGAAATCGAGAGTGCCACGGCGGTTCACCTCCATCTGTCGGTCGGGAAGAGCCAGTCGGTAGGGGCAGAGCAGCGTGTGAGGGGGCATGCAGAGTCATACCCACCCCCCACTATGGATCATAACTATCCGACGGAACGCATTGATCGGTGCACGGGCGCACAAGGGGCGCACACCCCCCACGTACGAGCAGGTGCGGACGGGTGCCGCTAGGTTCCCTCCATGACCTCAATTGCCCCTGGGAAACCCTCGTTTCCCCGTCAGTACGCCAGGACCCAGCGCTTCACGCTCGGTGCGCCCCGCGCCTTCACGGTGGCGCCGGACGGCAGCCGGGTGGCTTTTCTGAGGGCCCCTGGGGGTACGGATCCGGCCAACAGCCTCTGGGTGCTCGATCTGGAGGACGGCGCGCACGAACGGCTCGCGGCCGACCCCCGGGCACTCCTCGGCGGAGCCGTGGAGGAGCTGTCGGAGCAGGAGAAGGCGCGGCGCGAGCGCAGCCGCGAGGGCGCGGCGGGCATCGTCGGCTATGCGACCGACGCGGCGGTGGAGCTGGCCGCGTTCGCCCTCTCGGGCCGGCTGTTCACGGCCGAGCTGCGGGCCGGGACCACCCGTGAACTGCCCGTTCCCGGCCCGGTGATCGACCCGAGGCCCTCGCCCGACGGCCGCCTCGTCGCCTATGTGGCGCGGGGCGCCCTGCGCGTGACCGGGGCGGACGGCGAGGGCGACCGGGCGCTCGCCGAGCCGGAATCGCCCGAGGTCACCTATGGGCTCGCGGAGTTCATCGCGGCCGAGGAGATGGAGCGCCCGCGGGGTTACTGGTGGTCGCCCGACGGGAACGCGCTCCTGGTGGCGCGGGCCGACGACAGCCCCGTGCGGCGCTGGTGGATCGCCGACCCCGCCAACCCCGACCGCGAGCCGCAGCGGGTCGCGTATCCGGCGGCGGGCACGCCCAACGCCGAGGTGCGGCTGTTCCTGTACGGGCTCGACGGCTCCCGGACCGAGGTCGTCTGGGACCGGGAGCGCTACCCGTACCTGGCACGGGTGCACTGGTCGGCGGCGGGTGCCCCGCTGCTCCTGGTGCAGGCCCGGGACCAGCGGGTGCAGATGCATCTGACCATCGACACCACCCCCACCGCCTCCGGGAAGACCCGGACGGTCCACGCGGACGAGGACGCGGTGTGGCTCGATCTTTTCCCCGGCGTCCCGGCCTGGGCGCCGGACGGACGGCTGGTGCGGATCGCGGACGAGGGCGGGGCGCGCGTGCTCGCGGCGGGCGACCGCCCGCTGACCGGAGGGCAGCTGCAGATCCGGGCCGTGCTCGACATCGGGACCGACGACATCCTGGTCTCGGCGTCGGCCGGCGAGGCGGCCCGTGCTCCCGAAACCGGAGAGATCCATGTGTACCGGGTCAATGAGCTGGGTATCGAGCGGGTTTCGGAGGGTTCCGGGGTGCACTCGGCGGTCCGGGGCGGGCCGGTGACGGTGCTCACTTCGGCCCGTCCGGACAGCCCGGGCACCACGGTCCGGGTGGAACGGGACGGCAAGACGGTCGCGGTGGTCGACTCGTACGCGGAGACCCCGGTGCTCACGGCCAGGGTCCGGCTGACCGAGGGGGGCGCACGCCGCATCCCATGCGCCGTGCTGCTCCCCGCCGATTACTCGGAATCGGACGGTCCTCTTCCTGTGCTGATGGACCCCTACGGCGGCCCCCACGGCGCGCGCGTCCACGCCGCGCACAACGCCCATCTCACCTCGCAGTGGTTCGCGGACCAGGGGTTCGCGGTGATCGTGGCCGACGGGCGCGGCGCACCCGGCCGCTCCCCCGGCTGGGAGAAGGCGATCCGGGACGACTTCACGCTCACCCTCGACGACCAGATCGAGGCGCTCCATGGCCTCGCGGGCACCTTCCCGCTGGATCTGGGCCGGGTGGCGATGCGCGGCTGGTCCTTCGGCGGCTATCTGTCGGCGCTCGCGGTGCTGCGCCGGCCCGACGTCTTCCACGCGGGGATCGCGGGCGCGCCGGTGACCGACTGGCGGCTCTACGACACCCACTACACCGAGCGCTACCTCGGCGACCCGCAGAGCAGCCCGTCGGTGTACGAGGCGAACTCGCTGGTCACCGACTCCGGTCTGTCCCAACCGGCCCAGCAGCACCGGCCGTTGATGATCATCCACGGCCTGGCGGACGACAATGTGGTGGCCGCACACACCCTGCGTCTCTCCTCGGCCCTGCTCGCCGCCGGCCGCCCCCATGAGGTGCTGCCGCTCACGGGCGTGACCCATATGACCCCGCAGGAGCAGGTGGCGGAGAATCTGCTGCTGCTCCAAGTGGACTTCCTGAAGCGCTCGCTGGGGATCTGAACCCGGCTCCTCACCGCCGCCGGCCTCACCAGCCCGGCGGCGGTGAGGAGGGCGGCGGGGGCGGGCCGTAGCCCGGGGGCGGCGGGCCGAAGCCGCCGCCGTGGGCGTCCTGCGGCGGCTGGGGCGAGTAGGGCGCGTACGGCGGTGACTGCGGTGTCCACGGCGCCCCGGGCGCGCCCGCCTGGTCCTCGGGGCCGCGCCGGGCGAGCACCGGGACCAGGGCGATACCGGCGGCCAGCTGGAAGAACCACGTCAGCACTTGCAGCTGGGCGCCGGTCTCCAAGTCCCCGAAGTGGTCGAGCAGTTCGAACCGTACGGCCAGAGCGATCCCGATGGCGCCGGAGGCGGTGAGGACGGCGGCCGCCACCAGACCGAGCGGCCGTACGTGGACGGCCCGCGCCAGCCCGCCGCCCGCGGCCGTCAGCGCGATCGCCGCGAGGACGACCGCCACCCAGCCGCCGGGCATCCAGAGCAGCGGCAGGTGCTTGCCGGTGAACCGCGCCTTGTACTGCTCCCCGGAGAGTTCCACGGCCCAGTAGATCTCCCAGGCCACCGCCACCAGACCGGCCGCGCCGAGCAGCAGGAACGCGGTGGTCCCGGCGCCCGGACCGGGCCGGGCCTGCGACCGCGGGCCGGGGACGGCGTCGGGTCTGCGTCCGGCGGCGGCCGTGATGACCAGGGCGAGCCCGGCCGCCAGCGCCGCGAAGGTGCTGAGCAGTGCCCGCCGGTGCAGATCGTGCAGGGCGGTCGAGTCCGTCCAGTCGTCGTGCAGCACCCACAGGGAGGAGACCCGAAGCGCCGCGGTGACGGCGCCGACGCAGCTCAGCACGGCCGCGGCGGCCGGTGAGCGGGGCACGACCGCGGCCGCCACCGCGTAGACCACGAGCAGGACGGGGTCGAGGACGCCGGTGGTCAGCGGGGTGCCGCCGCGGTGCTTGGGCGCGCCGGTCCAGAACCACCAGAGGTCGGACAGGCTGCGGGCGGCGTGGATGTCGCGGGCGATCCAGGCGGCCGTGAGCAGCGCGAGGAAGGCGCACAGGACGGCGCCGGTCAGCCGGGCCCCGGCCGTGAGTGTCTGTGGCTGCGTCATGCCCCTTGCCGTCCCCCCGGTTGGCGTGGCGAGCGCCTGCTCGGGCGAATCCTCCACCCGCGGTGCTCGGATGGACAAGAGGGGTGCGTGGCCCGGGCGGGCCGGAGGCAGCCGGCCGGGGCGACTTGGCCGCCCCGGCCGGCCTACGGCACCCGCACGGCCGTACGGTGTTCAGCGTGGCGCGTTCGTATATCGGTGTTGCGTCAGTCAAGTTGCCTGCTTGTTAACGAAATTGATGGGCATTTATGGAGTCATGTCGCCCGCTCCGCCGCCCTGTCAAGCACGCAGTCGCCTCGATGTGCGAAATCTTGTGCCAAGTTCTTTCGTGATCACACACCAGCATGCTCCAACCTCTTGACGCACAAGGCCGGGCCCATGAATGTTCCGGTCAATCAATGACGCCTTTTTCGGGCGCCGTTCGACTCTCTCGGTGCGGGGGCTATGCGCGATGACGAGTTCAACCCAGGCCGCCACAGAACCAACTGATCCCCTTCCGCCTGGCGGGGATTCGGGCACGGGCACGGGACTGACGGCGACCGAACTCATGGGACGCTCTCCCGGCCGCCTCGCATGGGCGCGCTTCAAACGCGACCGGGTGGGCATCGCCTGTGCCGTCACGGTGCTCGCCTTCATTCTCGTCGCCTTCACGGCACCCTTGATCGCGAAGCTGTACGGAAAGGATCCCTATCAGCTCTACGGCCAGGACCGCGGGCTGCTGAACAGCTACGGCATTCCGCTGAAGCCCAACGGCGGCATCGACGGGGACTTCTGGTTCGGCGTCGAACCGAACCTGGGCCGCGATGTGTTCACGCTGCTGATCTACGGGATCCGGACCTCGCTGTTCATCTCGCTGGCGGTCACCGTGGTCTCGGTGGCCACCGGGGTGCTGATCGGCCTGGTCCAGGGCTATCTGCACGGCAAGGTCGACTACTTCCTGGGCCGGTTCTCGGACCTGATGCTGTCGTTCCCCCAGCAGTTGTTCTTCATCGCCTTCACCCCGGTGATCGTCGCGCTCTTCGTCTCGCCCCGGGACGAGGAACCCACGTACGTGCGGATCGTGGCGCTGATCCTGGTGCAGTTCCTGCTCGGGTGGATGGTGGTGGGCCGGCTGGTGCGGGCCCAGGTGCTTTCGCTGCGGGAGCGCGAGTTCATCGAGGCGGCCAGACTCAGCGGCGCCTCGAACTGGCGGATCATCCGCAAGGAAGTCCTGCCGAACATCTGGTCGACCGTCCTCGTTCAGGCCACACTCCTGCTTCCGGCCAATGTCACCGCGGAGGCGGGACTTTCCTTTCTGGGCGTCGGTATCCAGCCACCGACCCCGGACTGGGGGCTGCTCTTCCAGTCGGGCGCCTCGTACTTCGAGTCCGACGTCACCTTCATGTTCTTCCCCGGCATCGCGATGCTGATCTTCGTCGTCGCCTTCAACCTGCTCGGGGATTCGGTCCGGGACGCACTCGACCCCAAGACCGTCCGCTGAACCGTCCACATCCTGACAGGCAGGAATCAATGAGAATTCGCAAGGCGCGCTACGCCTCCGCGTTTCTGGCGGTGGGGGCTTTGACACTGTCTGCTGCATGCAGCAGCGGCGGGGCCGACGATGGAAAGAAACCCTCGGACGACGGCAAGAAAGCGTCGGTGCAGAACTTCGGCATCGGCACCAAGGCCGACTCCACCGGCCCGGCGGTGCCCGTCGAGGGCGCCAAGCCGGGGGGTACGGCCTACGACCTGGACCAGGCGGGCTTCGACTATCTGGACCCGGGCCAGCAGTACGTCAGCGACATGCTCTCGCTGCAACTGCTCTACAACCGCTCGCTGACCGGATACAAGATCGACGCCAAGACCGGCAAAACGATTCTGGTCGGCGACCTCGCCACCGACACCGGCACCTCGTCGGACGGCGCCAAGACCTGGACGTACACGCTCAAGGACAACCTGAAGTTCGAGGACGGCAGGCCGATCACGTCCAAGGACGTCAAGTACGGCATCGAGCGGCTCTTCGCGGACTACCAGACGCAGGGCCCGCAGTACGTCCAGAAGTGGATGCTGGGCACCGACTACCGCAAGGCCTACAAGGGCCCGTACGACGGCAAGGAGCTGCCCGACACGGTCCTGGCGACGCCCAACGACAAGACCATCGTCTTCCACTTCAAGGACGCGCACGCGGACGCCCCGTACGCGATGTCGATGCCGAACGTGTCGCCGGTGCCCAAGGACAAGGACGACAAGCAGAAGTACAACAACCACCCGGTCGCCGCCGGTCCGTACAAGATCGCGGACTACAAGCCGGGCAAGTCGCTGTCCTTCGTGCGCAACACCAACTGGGACCCCAAGAGCGACCCGATCCGCAACGCCTACCCTGACAAGTGGGAGTTCCAGCTCGGCATCGCCGAGCCGGGCCTCACCAACCGGATGGCCGCCCAGTCCGGGCCCGACAAGTACGCCGTGAACATGTCCGGCTCCGCCGACCCGTCGAAGATGCAGACGCTGACGACGGACTCGCAGTACAAGTCGCGGACGGTCAACGAGTACCAGCCGTACGTCGAGGTCATGAACATCAACACCAAGCGGATCACCAACCCCAAGGTCCGCCAGGCGATCATGTACGCCTTCCCGATGCAGCAGGTGCAGCAGGCGTTCGGCGGCGGTGCGCAGGGTGAGCTCGGCACCACGCTGATCAGCCCGACGGTGGCCGGCTGGGCGAAGTTCGACCCGTTCGGCAAGCTCGCCAAGCCCATGGGCGACCCGGAGAAGGCCAAGGCGCTCCTGAAGGAGGCCGGGGTCACCACCCCGGTCAAGCTCTCCTACGCGTACGCCAACACCCCGCGCTGGCAGAACGTCTCACTGACCCTGCAGAAGGCGCTGGAGAAGGCCGGCTTCCAGGTGGAGCGCAAGGCCATCGACCCGACCTCGTACTACACGGTGGTCGGCAAGGTGAACACGCCGTACGACATCTACCGCACCGGCTGGGGCGCCGACTGGCCGAGCGCCTCGACCGTGGTCCCGCCGACCATGGACGGCCGCAACCTCCAGGACGGCACCAACAACTACGCGTTCCTGAACGACCCGAAGGTGAACTCCGAGATCGACCGGATCATGGCGCTCACCGACATCGGCAAGCAGAACGACGAGTGGCGCAAGCTCTCCGAGTACGTGCTGCAGAGCGACACCTCGCAGATCCCGTTCATCTACGACAAGTACTTCAACCTGCACGGCGACGGCCTCGGCGGCGTCACCTACAACCAGGTCTTCGGCACCATCAACGCGAGCACCATCTTCGTGAAGCAGTAGCAGTGGCGGCCCGGTCCCCGGCCCGGCTCACGGGCCGGGGACCGCATACAGACGGAAGAGTCCGATGCTCCGTTTCCTTGTGCGACGACTGCTCGGCGCCGCGGTCATCCTGCTGCTGATCAGCGCCATTACGTACTTCCTCTTCTTCTTCCTGCCCTCCGACCCCGCGCTGCTCTCCTGCGGCAAGAACTGCGACCCGCAGAACGTCGCGCTGATCCGCAAGAACCTCGGACTCGACCATCCGATCTGGGTCCAGTACTGGCACTTCATGGTCGGCATCTTCGCCGGGCGCGACATGCCCGTCGGGCACTGCCCGGCGCCCTGCTTCGGCTACTCCTTCGCCGACCAGCAGCTGGTGTGGAGCACCATCTCCGACCGCTACCCCACGACGCTCTCGCTGGGCGTCGGCGGCGCCGCGATCTTCCTGACCGTCGGCGTCGGCCTCGGCCTCGTCTCAGCCTGGCAGCAGGGCAAGCTCTTCGACCGGATCGCGAGCGCGGCCTCGCTGCTCGGCCAGTCCGTGCAGATCTACTTCATCGGCCCGATCGCCATCCTGCTGCTCTCCACCAAGACGCACATCTTCAACCGCGGCCAGGACCCCCACTGGTCGAGCGACCCGGCCGCTTCCGTCTCGGGGCTGCTGCTGCCCTGTCTGATCCTGTCGGTGATCTTCTGGTCCAACTACAGCCGTCAGACACGGTCGTTGATGGTCGAGCAGATGTCGGAGGACCATATCCGCGCGGCCCGCGCCAAGGGCATGAGCTCGCGCTACGTCTTCCTGCGGTACGCGCTGCGCGGCGCGATGGCCACCGTCATCACCATCTTCGGCGTCGACCTCAGCGCGGTGCTCGGCGGCGCGATCATCACCGAGGTCACCTTCGGGTTGCACGGCCTCGGCTCGCTGTCGGTGCAGGCCGTGCTCCGCAGCGACCTGCCGCTGGAGATGGCCGTGATGCTCATCGGCGCCACGATCATCGTCCTCTGCAACATCGTCGTCGACATGGCGTACGCCTTCATCGACCCGCGGATCCGGCTCTCCTGAGAGCACGTCGACCCTCACGGTCCCGGGACCCCGGGACCCAGGAACCTCCGGAGGAGAACCGTCCGTGAGCACCCTCAGCCAGCCCGAGGCGAAGCCGGTCGCCGACGCGTCCCGCGGCTTCCTCTCGGTCCGTGACCTGTACGTCCACTTCGCCACCGAGGACGGCACCGTCAAGGCGGTCGACGGGCTCTCGTTCGACCTGGCGCGCGGCTCGACGCTGGGCATCGTCGGCGAGTCGGGCTCCGGCAAGTCCGTCACCAACCTCGCCGTCCTCGGCCTGCACAACCCGCGCAACACCACGATCCGGGGCGAGATCCTGCTCGACGGGCAGGAGCTGACCGGCGCCTCGGAGCGCCGGCTCGCCCAGCTGCGCGGCAAGAAGATGGCGATGATCTTCCAGGACTCGCTGGCCGCGCTCTCGCCGTACTACACGGTGGGCCGCCAGATCGCCGAGCCGTACATGAAGCACATGGGCGCCTCCCGCAAGGAGGCCCGCGAGCGGGCGGTCCAGATGCTCACCAAGGTCGGCATCCCGCAGCCCAAACTGCGGGTCGACGACTATCCGCACCAGTTCTCGGGCGGGATGCGCCAGCGCGCGATGATCGCGATGGCGCTGGTCTGCGACCCGGAGCTGATCATCGCGGACGAGCCGACGACCGCGCTCGACGTGACCGTCCAGGCGCAGATCCTCGACCTGCTCAAGGACCTCCAGCAGGAGACCGGCTCCGCGATCATCATCATCACCCACGACCTCGGTGTGGTGGCGAAGACCGCGGACGACGTGATGGTGATGTACGCGGGCCGCTGTGTGGAGCGCGGCACGGTACGGGAGATCATGCGCACGCCCCGCCACCCCTACAGCTGGGGGCTGCTCGGCTCGATCCCCCGGCTCGACTCTCCCGTCGACCTGCCGCTGGTGCCGATCCCGGGGACACCGCCGAGCCTGCTGGCACCGCCGCCGGGGTGCCCCTTCCACCCGCGGTGCGCCTTCCCGGACCAGGTCGCGGGGGGCGCGTGCCGCACTGCGCGGCCGGTGATCCCGGAGGACGAACCGCACGGGGCCGCCTGTCATCTGACACCAAATCAGAAGTCCACCATCTTCGCCGAGCAGATCCGGCCGCGACTGCGCTGACCCGGTCGCTGCCCCTTCGCCGACCAGCCGACCGGCCGACCAGGAGTCGAGAACACATCATGAGCGAACAGCTGAGCCTCACCAAGGTTCCGGGGCCCCGCGACCAGGGCGGCGAGGAGGGCCCGGAGCCGTCCGCCCCGCTGCTCGAAGTGGCCGGGCTCGTCAAGTACTTCCCGATCACCAGCGGACTCGTCCTCAGGCGCCACGTCGGGGACGTGCGCGCGGTGGACGGCGTCGACTTCACCATCGGGCAGGCCGAGAGCCTGGGCCTGGTGGGCGAGTCGGGGTGCGGCAAGTCGACCACGGGGCGGCTGATCACCCGGCTGCTCGAACCGACCCGGGGCACCATCACGTACGAGGGCCGGGACATCAGCCACGCCTCGCGCAAGGAGCTGGCGCCGATCCGGTCCGAGATCCAGATGATCTTCCAGGACCCGTTCGCCTCGCTCAACCCGCGCCAGACGGTCGGTGACATCATCTCCAACCCGATGGCCGTCAACGGCGTCAATCCGCCGGGCGGGCGCGAGAAGCGGGTGCGGGAGCTGTTGGAGGTCGTCGGCCTCAACCCCGAGCACTACAACCGGTTCCCGCACGAGTTCTCCGGCGGGCAGCGCCAACGCATCGGCGTGGCACGGGCGTTGGGGCTCAGGCCCCGGCTGATCGTGGCGGACGAACCGGTCTCCGCGCTCGACGTGTCGATCCAGGCGCAGGTGGTCAACCTGCTCCAGAACCTCCAGCGGGAGATGGGGATCGCGTTCCTGTTCGTCGCCCACGACCTGGCGATCGTGCGGCACTTCTCGCAGCGGGTCGCCGTGATGTACCTGGGCCGCATCGTCGAGATCGGCGACCGGGCCTCCATCTACGACCGGCCCCGCCACCCGTACACGCACGCGCTCCTTTCCGCCGTGCCGGAGGCGGTGGTGGACGACGAGGGCGAGGGGCGCGAGCGGATCCGGCTCGCCGGTGACGTGCCGTCCCCGATCGACCCGCCTTCGGGGTGCCGGTTCCGTACGCGGTGCTGGAAGGCGCGGGAGCGCTGCGCGCTGGAAGTACCGGAACTGGTGCGGCTCGACGGCAACCGGGAGGGGCATCTGACCGCGTGCCACTTCCCCGAGGAACCGACGGTCGCGGCGCGGGGCGAGGATGTCGTGCTCGATCCTGCGCTTGCCGCGATCGAGGAGGCGACGGACACAGCCCATTGACCCGAGTTCGTAGTGCCTCCGCTCGGAGGCCGGGCCCGCGTCCGTACACCCCGTTACACCACGGACGCGGGCTCCGGCGTGCCGACCTTTGTCTGCGGCCCGGTGGGGGCTGAGCGCGCAGTTCCCCGCGCCCCTAGGGGGTACGGGCGAGGGCGAGGGCGAAGCCGAGCATTTCAGGGGCGCGGGGAACTGCGCGATCAGCCACAGACGGCCCGCAGACGAACACCGGGTCACTCCCTCGGCACCACCCTCTTCTCCTCCGCGAAGTGGCACGCCGACGGGTGGTGGGCCGGACCGTCCAGGAGTTGGAAGACCGCCGGGACCGCCAGCTCCGGGACTTCCAGCGCGCAGCGCTCCCGCGCCTTCCAGCAGCGCGTGCGGAAGCGGCAGCCCGAGGGGATGTTCGCCGGGGACGGGACGTCGCCGGTCAGGATGATCCGTTCGCGGTGCTCGCGCGCGGACGGGTCCGGCACCGGGACCGCCGAGAGCAGCGCCTGGGTGTACGGGTGCGTGGGGTGGTCGTAGATCTCGGCGTCCCGGCCGGTCTCCACGATCCGGCCCAGGTACATCACCCCGACCCGGTCCGAGATGTGCCGCACGATCGACAGGTCGTGCGCGATGAAGACGTACGACAGGGAGAACTCGTTCTGGAGGCGTTCCAGGAGGTTGACGACCTGCGCCTGGACCGAGACGTCGAGCGCGGAGACCGGCTCGTCCGCCACGATGATCTCGGGCTGGAGGGCGAGGCCGCGCGCGATGCCGATGCGCTGGCGCTGACCGCCGGAGAACTGGTGCGGGTACCGGTTGATGTACTCCGGGTTGAGGCCCACCACGTCCAGCAGGTCCTGCACCTTGCGGCGCCGGTCGCCCTTGGGAGCCACCTCGGGGTGGATCTCGTACGGCTCCCCGATGATGTCCCCGACCGTCATCCGCGGGTTCAGGGACGTGTACGGGTCCTGGAACACCATCTGGATGTTGCGGCGGACGGATCTGAGGGCCTTGCCGGACATGCTGGTGATGTCCTCGCCCTTGTAGGCGATCCGGCCCGCCGTCGGGCGCTCCAGGTTCACCAGCATCTTGGCGACCGTCGACTTGCCGCAGCCGGACTCGCCGACGATGCCCAGGGTCTCGCCGGCCGCCAGGTCGAAGGAGACCCCGTCGACCGCCTTCACCGCGCCGACCTGCTTCTTGAAGAGGATGCCCTGGGTCAGCGGGTAGTGCTTGACCAGGTCGCGCACTTCCAGAATCGCCTCAGCCATTCAGGCACTCCTTCCAGAAGTGGCACGCGCTCCTGCGGCCCTCGGAGACGTGCGCCAGCGGCGGTACGTCCGTGCGGCACACGTCCTGCGCCATCGGGCAGCGCGGATGGAAGGCGCAGCCCGACGGGATGTGCATCAGATTGGGCGGCAGGCCCTTGATCGCGTACAGCTCCTGGCCCTTCTGGTCCAGGCGCGGGATCGAGTCGAGCAGGCCGCGCGTGTACGGGTGCGCGGGGGCCTTGTAGATCTCGTGGACCGGAGCCTCCTCGACGATCCGGCCCGCGTACATCACCGCGATCCGGTCCGCGACGTCCGCGACCACCCCGAGGTCATGGGTGATCAGGATCAGCCCCATGTTCATCTCGCGCTGGAGCTGCGCGAGCAGGTCCATCACCTGGGCCTGGACGGTCACGTCGAGCGCCGTGGTCGGCTCGTCCGCGATGATCAGCGCGGGCTCCAGGGCCATCGCCATGGCGATCATGATGCGCTGGCGCATACCGCCGGAGAACTGGTGCGGATACTGCCCGACCCGCTCCTCGGCGGCCGGGATCCGCACCCGTTCCATCAGCTCCACCGCCTTGGCCTTGGCGTCGGCGCGGGACATCCCCTTGTGCACGGTGAACATCTCGGCGAGCTGCGCGCCCACGCTCAGCACCGGGTTGAGCGAGGACAGCGCGTCCTGGAAGACCATCGCCATCCCGGAGCCGCGCACCTTGCGCCGCGCGTCCTCCTTGAGCTTCAGCAGGTCCTGGCCCTGGAAGACGATCTCGCCGCCGGTGATCCGGCCCGGCGGCATGTCCAGGATGCCCATCACGGCCTGCGCGGTCACCGACTTGCCGGAGCCGGACTCGCCGAGCACGGCCAGTGTCTCCCCGGCCGCCACCGAGTAGGTGACCCCGTTGACGGCCTTGGCGATCCCGTCCCTGGTCTTGAACTCGACCTGGAGGTCGCGCACTTCGAGCAGCATGGCGTCCAACTCCTCAGCGCAGCTTGGGGTCGAGGGCGTCGCGCACCGCGTCGCCGAGCATGATGAACGCGAGCACCGTGATCGCCAGCGCCCCGGCCGGCCACAGCAGCATGTGCGGCGCGTTGCGGATGTACTGGGAGGCGGCCGAGATGTCGATGCCCCAGGAGACGGACGGCGGCTTCAGCCCGACGCCGAGGTAGGAGAGCGTGGCTTCGAGGGAGATGTACGTACCGAGCGCGATGGTCGCCACGACGATCACCGGGGCCACCGCGTTGGGCGTGATGTGGCGCAGCAGCATCCGGGAGTTGGAGGCGCCGAGCGCGCGGGCGGCCTGGACGTAGTCGTTCTGTTTGGCGGTGATCACCGAGCCGCGCGCGATCCGGGCGATCTGAGGCCAGCCGAGCAGGATCATGAAGCCGATCACGGGCCAGACGGTGGTCGAGGTGACCACGGACAGGAACACCAGACCGCCGAGCACCACCGGGATACCGAAGAAGATGTCGGTGATCCGGGAGAGCAGCGCGTCCCAGCCGCCGCCGAAGAACCCGGCGAGCCCGCCCAGGACCGAGCCGAAGAGCGCGACCCCGAGGGTGGTGCAGAAGCCGACGGTGACCGAGGTCCTCGCCCCGTACACGGTCCGGGTGTAGACGTCGCAGCCCTGGCCGTCGTAGCCGAAGGGGTGGCCGGGCCGGGAGCCCAGCTGGGCCTTGGAGAGGTCGCACTTGAGCGGGTTGCCGGAGGCGATCAGGGACGGCCACAGCGAGATGACGACCAGGAAGAGGATGATCAGGCCGGAGATGATGAAGACGGGGTTGCGCCGCAGATCCCGCCAGGCGTCGCCCCAGAGGCTGCGGGGCTTGCCCGCGGGGCCGGTGCCTTCGGGTCCGCCCGGCATCTTTTCGAGCGTCGCCCCCTCGCTGATCGCGAGGTCCATCGGGCCGCTGGTGCCGGTGGGGGCGATGGCTCCCTGGCCGACGCCGCCCGCGCCGGTCGCGGCGATCGCACCTTCGTCGAAGTCGGGCTCAGGCATAGCGGATCCTCGGGTCGAGTACGGCGTACAGGAGGTCGACGACGAGGTTCGCCACCAGGAACACCAGCACCAGAACGGTCACGAAGCCGACGACGGTCTGCGTGCTCTGGCGCAGGATGCCCTGGTAGAGCTGGTAGCCGACGCCGTGGATGTTGAAGATCCGCTCGGTCACGATCGCCCCGCCCATCAGGGCGCCCACGTCCGTACCGATGAAGGTGACCACCGGGATCAGCGAGTTGCGCAGCAGATGGCGGGTGATCACCCGCCATCTGGGAAGGCCCTTCGCCACGGCGGTACGGACGTAGTCCGCGCGGGAGTTCTCCGCGATCGAGGTCCGGGTGAGCCGGGTGACGTACGCGAGCGAGACCGAGGCGAGGACCAGGCCGGGGACCAGGAGCTCGTTGAACGGCGCCTCCGGGGACACGGACGGCTTGATCCATCCCCACTCGACGCCGAGCAGCAGCTGGAGCACCAGACCGGTGACGAAGGTGGGGATCGCGATGACCACCAGGGTGAGGATCAGCACCGCGGTGTCGATGGGGCGGCCGCGCCGCAGCCCGGTGATCACGCCGAGGGTGATGCCGATGACGATCTCGAAGAGGATCGCGATGATCGTGAGCCGGATGGTGACGGGGAAGGCGGTCGCCATCAGCTCGGTGACCTTCTGGCCGTTGAACGCGGTCCCGAAGTCACCGGTGAACACGTTCCCCATGTACGTCGCGTACTGCTGCCAGACCGGCTTGTCGAGGCCGAACTCCTGCTTGAGGCGGGAGGCGGTCGCCGGGTCGCAGGCCTTGTCGCCGCACAGCCCCGCGATGGGGTCGCCCATGACGTTGACCATCAGGAAGATCAGCAGCGTGGCGCCGAAGAAGACCGGGATCATCTGCAGCAGACGCCGGATCACATAACGTCCCATGAACTGCTCCGAGGGTCTGGGAATCCGAAGGTCCGGGAAGAGGTGGGGGGGGGGGGGGGGGGGGGGGGGGGGGGGGGGGGGGGGGGGGGGGGGGGGGGGGGGGGGGGGGGGGGGGGGGGGGGGGGGGGGGGGAGGG
>NZ_JBVIHM010000040.1:0-56615 GCF_055570295.1 Streptomyces sp. NPDC031265 | reverse complement strand
TCGATCGACGACGGGTAGGCAAGCACGCGAAGCTCCTGGCGGACATGGGTGATCTTGGTTGAGAACCCGTCTACCAGGAGCTTCGTCGTTGCGTAGAGCCCTTGGCCCCCAACAGGCCGACACCGCAGTCAGATTGGAAAAGGCTCACTGTGTACTACACCCGATGACGGGCCGTCATGCCGCACACCCCCGGAGCGGGCTCCCCGCGATCAACTCCTTCGCCGCCACGGGGTGGCCACAGCGCCGCACGCAGCAGCCACAGCGGACAGCACGTGGCCGGGGACCCCCCTCGCCAAGACCACCGCCAAGAGCCGACGGCTCCCGCGCCGCAGAGCGGCACCACACAGCCACGACAAGGAGTGAACATGTCCGAACTGACCCTTCCCGAGCTGACCCGCGCCCACATCGAGCAACTGCTTGCCACGGGCAATGACCGCGCCGTGCTCTACATCGAGGGCGACCCGGAACACAACCAGCCGCTGCGTCTGGACGTGTGGGTGGATGCCTATGTGAGCCGGCAGGCCATCGTCATGACCTACACCCAGGCCGAAGATGAATTCGGCCCCCATCTCGAAGACATCCTCGACCTCGCCCTGCCCGAACTTCAGAGCGCAGTCGACGCAGCAGTGGAACGCATGCGGGCCTAACCATTCCTCAGCGCCGAGCTCAGACTGCAGGACGCCCACGCGCCGCTCCCTGGCGACGGGCAACAGGGCAGCCGCGTGCAGTGCTGCGGCGCATGGCCACCTCGTAGCGGTGCACGTTCAAGGCTGCCCCGGCCCAGCGGCCGGCGTGACCTTCACTGACGGGAGGATGCCCCCCCGGCCCGGGGCTCGTTCTTCGGTCGTGCGAGGCTAGCTGGCCGGGGCCCGGTGGACGTGGTGCGCGCACCCGCGCGGACCATGGTCGTGACGGAACGCCGGGCCCCGGCACAGCCCTTGAACCAATCGCGCCGCTGGACGGACCTTCAGTGCGGCTTCGTGAGCAGCTGGTCGTAGCCTACGCGGCTGAGGCGGTCCAGCGTTTGCTGAAGCGTCAGGCCCGGCTGCACCCGCACGAGCATGACGTCCTAGGTCACCGGCTGAATGTATGCAACCCGGGGCTGACTCGCTCTTGGTGATCCAAACGAACCGGCGTAGTCGACGTTGGGTTGCCGTCTGGTATCGGCGTAGACCCGGGCGCGGACGCCGGACTCGCCAGGGACGCGCGAGGTGTGGGTGATGCCGGAGGTCGCCCACTGCTGCTGGAGCTGGTCCATCACGGCTCGGACGGTTTCCTCGTCGGCGCCCGTGACGTCCAGGACGACCAGGCCTGGCTCCGAGATGTGCACCTCGCCGATCAGCATGCTCTCAAAGACGGCTCCGGCCGGCCGCGGGGTTGTCTCGCCGGGACAGAAGCATCCGTACGGGGGAACGCATCGCACTGACGTGCCCCGCCCAGTCGCGCGGACTGGGACGGGGCCGTAGACATGGAAGGGGCAGCCGCGTCCGCTGACAGGCCGGCCCGGTCTGCTCCCTTAGGGGGAGCCGTGACAGCCCCGAGCGTCACGGCTCCCTGCCCAGAGCAGGTCCGCCGGCTGACTGCCGCGCCGCGCTCACGCTGGTGCAGACGCCCACGCCCCGTTCCTTGGTGAACGGGTCACCCAGGACACCATCAACTCGACGATCAGCGTGTCCCGCTAGACCTCCACGGTGCGCCCGCCGACCCGCTACACCAACCCTCTCCGGGGCTGATCGCCGCCTACGGCGACAGCGATACCTCCACCGCTAGGAGAGGACCACCTGGTTCCGCTGGAGCTCGGCGCCGAGCCTCAGGTTCGCCATAGCCTGTGGCCCGAGCCGCGGTACAGCGCCGGCGGGATGAGCGCGGAGATCAGGGACATGGTGGAGAACCGGCTCAAGAGCGCTGGGATGCCGCCGGGCACGCGATCGCTGCCGACTGGATCACCGCGCTGGCCGCTGCTTTGAGGTGAGTAGTGTGGTGGCTGCCCGGAAGCCGGAAGATACATGGAGAGGCCCGCGTCATGCCCACCGCGAGATTCTTCTTCGACGCGGGTTCAGGCCGTGTCCTGTGGACGGTTCCGGAGGACCGGGGGGCGTGGGGCTATGCGGTCGACCTGGATCGACTGCCCATAGGTGAGGACCTCCGACGCGACCTGGTGGCGCTCATCGCGCGCTACGACACGTCGTTGAACTGGGACTACCCTCCACACCCGGGACCGTGGCGCGAAGCGGAGTGCGCCGACTTCAACGAGGCCGTACACGAAGCGCTCGGCCGGCTGCGCGCCGAACTCCGATCGGAATGGCAGATTTACAACGAGTTCCACGCGCTTCACGAGGACCCGGACCTCGACCGCTATCTCGCCAACCCCACCGGATTCGTTCGCACCTGACCGGAGTGGACCCAGTCGCCACGGGCGCCCCCGTCTTCGGAGTGTTGGCTCAAGGTCCGGCCGGGGGCGGTCTACTGGGAGTAGTACGCCTTGATGCTGACCGCTGGGCCCTGGGAGTTGTGCGCCACGGCGGTGGCTGCTTCGCCCTTGACCTCGATGGTGGTGGTGCCATGGGAGGGGACGCGGGTGAGGCCCCCGATGGGGGTGGCGGAGACGACCTGCTGGCTTTGATCCTCAGGCGGCTGGTCGTAGACCAGGTAGGAGACCCGGACATAGGTCGGCCACGCGTTGGGGTTGGTGAGGCGGACTTTGGAGAAGTGTTCGAACCGGGATACCTCACGACCCGCGTCGTCCAGCGTCTGCGTGGTGACCGGCTCACGGCCTGCCACCACCCGGGGGTCTGTCGCCACGACCTTGTTGACCTTCACCTGGACGTCGGCAACCTCGTGCTGTCTGGGCCCGGAGAACCGCAGAATGTCATAGCCGCCTTCGCCGAAGGGGACCGCCAGAGTTCCGCGGTCACTGCCATACACAGTGCTCACCTTGACCTGCGGCATCGGCTGATGGGCTCGGTCCAGCGCGGTGAACGACAAGAGTGTGACCACCGACTGCCGATAGGTGTTGTGGATCGCCAGCGTCTGGTTGATCGTCTCTTTCTGGCTGGAGATCCCGGTGTAGGTGAACGACAAGTCGAGCTCAGTCGGCCCGTAATCGGGTCCCGCCTCAGCCTGCAGGCCGCACCCTGCGGTCAGCACGCCCATGACCCAAACCGCCCCACCGGCAACCGCCGCTCGTCGTCTGAACCCCGATATGCCACGCATGTTTCCGCCCCCTGGTGTTGATCTGTTGGGAGCAACCTGAGCACAGTTCCCCTGCAGCTGGCAAAGGCCTTGACGCCGGGCGTTCCGGCGAGGACGCGTGCAGTGAATGTCAGCCGGTCAAGCCAGTGGGCAGCTGATCGTGCAGGGGGGCGGTGTCCGCGTCAGCGGACGGCGGAGCGACCCGTACGGGGGTCCCCAGTTCGGTGAAGGACAGCGTCATCACGGCGTGCGTGACCGTGCGGTCCTTCAGGGTGAAGCGGGCTTGGACAAGGCGCCCGCGGTGATCCACCCAGGCCTGAGCTGCGATGGGAAGGTCGCTGCCGTACGCGTCGCGCAGGAGGTCGGCGTTCTCCCGGCTCTGCGCGGCCAGGCGCAGGGTGAGCGTGCGATGGTCAAGGGTGCCCTGGTAGCGCCTGGTGGGCACACCGTGAACCGTCTCTGCGCCCTCTGCCCGTACGTCCTTCATCTGCGCGACCTGCTGCAGGGTGTACGCGGGGTCGTTGAGGGGAGGCCGGAAGGGCGTGTGGGTTTCGGCGGTGCGGCGGAGGTCCACTCCCCACCGCTTGTCCAGCTCCACCGCGACATGGGTGGGGAGGGCGGGCCGCATGTAGACGCGCTCTTTGAAGAGGATTTCCTCCGCGCCGACTGCGGTTGCGTTGTGTGTCACGGTCATCCGGCCGTTGCCGGTGGCCAGATCGATACTGCCCGAGACCTTCACCTGCGGCGGTTTGGCGGGGTCGACGACGGGGGTTGTCAGTGCGGATGTGAAGCGGGCGCTGGTGTGACTGGTCGCGGTGACCGCGTCGCGTACGGCAGAGGCCGCCTCCGCACTGGGCTTCTCGTCATCGCTGGCGCGGGTGCAGGCGGCGCACAGCACCGCCGTAGCAGCAAGGAGGGGGAAGAGGGAGCGGCGCATCAAAACCTCACGTGGGCATGTCATGTGTCATATGGGGCGCTTCTTCAGGGTCGGAGGCCGGAGGAGGCGGTTCTGCCCCTGAATCCGTAGGGAGAGGAAGGTGTTGGCCCGGCGGTGTGCCGGGCCAACGCTGGGTGGGATGTGCGGGCGTGGGTCAGACGGCGGCGAGGGGACCGTAGGTCGCCTTGGTGTGCTGCATCGCCGTCAGTTTCCGCACGAAGACGATGGCGAGGACCGCGGCGGTGAGCAGGAGCCCGTCCGCGAGGATGACGACGTCCGTCGCGTGCTGGAGCGCCTGGGGTTCCTTCGCGTGGTTCTGCCACTGGGTGCCGAGCCGGAGCGTCACCAGGGCGGAGACCCACACGGTCCACCAGGTCTTGATGGGCGCGGCGGACACCTCGCGCCATGATCCGTCCGGTGCGCGCTGGATGCTCGCCGTCCAGATCTCCCGGGCGATGGTGAATGGGATCCACAGGTTGCCGAGGGGGATGAACCACCCGGCGATGGCCCACCCCTGGCTGCGGGTGCACACGTCCTGCGCGAACACGTCGGCGTTGCCCCGGACTCGGTGGAACCAGCTGATGAACACGATGGCGGTGGCGGCCATGACCAGCAGCTGGAGCATGCCGACGGTGTCGCACAGGTTGTCGGAGCGGCTGATCTCCTGGCTGCTGCGGGCGAGCAGGTCACCGGTCACCTGGTGCCGCACGACCCCCGCGTATACGGCGAGGAGGTCGGTCGAGGCCGCCACACCGAGCAGGATGGTGGTGGCCCTGGCCAGAGCGATCGGCGAGCGCAATACGGTGTTCGGCGGCGGCATGACGCCACCATGAGGCAACATGATCGGAAACCCCCCAAGGGCATGAAGATCCCCGCAAACCAGACGGCGGGGTATCGCAGGACCGTACGCCATACGGCATGTCCCGGCCAAACCGTTTCCCGTGCCCCGGGGAATCGGGGGGCAGTTGCCGGGCGGGGGAGTGGGCGTCTCGTGGCGGCGCCAGTAGGTGGGCCGCCACCACAGAAGCTCTGCCAGGTCATCCGGGAAGGGCGCGCTGCCGTGGACGAACTCGACCGGGTCGCGCTCGGGGTCGATGGGGCGCCAGCCCCGGCCCAGGGGTTCGTCAGGGCCCGCGGCCCGTACGTGGCGGACCATGTCTTCGCGTACGGCGCCGGCCCGCTGGTAGTCGGCCTGGGCCTCGATCAGGCTGACGCCGTTACCGGTAGTTCGTTAAATCCGGCAGTAGAGATCAAGACCGTGTCCGGTGGTGACCGCGTCGATCAGGGCCTGGAGTTCGGAGGGTGGGTCCGTGTCCGTCCAGGCTCGCCACCATCGGTTGAGGGTGACGGCGGGGGTGAGCCAGGAACGGATGGCTCGTAAGGCCCTGGGCCAGCAGGGCTGTTGGGGCTGGTGGGGTTCGGCTGGGCCCCCTCTCTGCCCCCTCGTCGGGGCACGGGTCCGGTGCGGTGGCGTCCAGGGGTCCGGGTGGGGCGAACCATTGGTCCCAGCAGAAGGAGAAGGCGCAGTTGACCAGGGTCTGGTGGCGGCGGATGGCGCGGTCGGAGCGGACTTGGAAGTCGGCCCAGCCGAGTTCGTCCTTGATCTGTTTGTAGCTCTGCTCGATCCATGGCCGCAGGCCGTAGAGGCGGATGATCTCGGCGAGGCTGGCCGGCGGGTGCGGGCTGTTGGTGGCGTGGGGTGCGTCGGGGTGGGGCAGGTTGGTGGCCAGGTACCAGGTGGCCTTCGGTGGCAGCCGGGCCGGGTCGGTGGTGGCCACGACCAGACGGCAGGGCGAGTCGGAGCTGTAGCCGCCCAGGCAGGCGTCGGCAGCCCACCAGGTCTCGGTGTGCCCGTCGCGGAAGTGACGCTCCACGGGTGTCCAGTCGCCGGGGTTCTTGGCATCCTTCCAGGTCAGGGCGTGGGCCGCTTCGATGGGAGTGTGCGGATGGTCGGCCGGGGCCCATGTGCCGCGGTGCGGCTTGAGCGCGACCACGTAGGCCAGGCCGGCCTCGCGCAGAGCGAGGTACCAGTCGTCACTGACGGAGTAGGCGCAGTCGGCGACCACTGCCCGGCAGCCGAAGCCAGCCTCCTTGCCTCGGGTCGCGAGGGCAGCGGACAGTTGCGGTTTCGTGCGGAAGGCGGGATCGGATCGGCCGCGGGCGAAGTGGTGGGCGGTGGTGTAGGGAGTCGCGTGCAGCGGGTAGTACACGCGGCCGTCGGTCCACACTGTGGTCACCGTGACGATGCCGTTGTCCGTCTTGCCGTACCGGCCCAGCCATTGCCGGCCCACATGTGCGGTCGCCCTGCCGTCCTTGCGGTCCCCGGAATCGTCGATCACGATGACCCCGCCGTCGTGCGGAGCCGTCGCCGGCTGCTCGCGCAGCAGCTCAAGCCGCCGGTCGTTGACCAGCTCGGCCTCCCAGGGTGATTCGGACAGGAAGAACTGCAGCCGCTGCACTCCCGGCTTCCCCGCGCCTGCTACCGGTTCCACCCCGGCCAGACAGGTGATCGTCTTATTCCGCTCCCGCGGCGCCAGCAGCCCGGTCAGGTACTCGCGAAACCCTCGCCGCTGGGCCAGACTGAAGAAGAGGTCGTCGAACCGGGCCGCGTATTCCTCCAACGGACCCGGCGCAGGCGGACACGGACGGCGAGCGGTCATCTTCAGCCCCCAGCAAGGCAGTTGACTCCTACCACCGGCCTACGACCAACCCGACCTGCCGTCAACCCACAACACCACCGGATTTAACGAACTACCGGTATAGAAGGTCTCGGAAGTCGAAGACCTCGGCGCGGGCGGTGGCCGGGTCGGGCCGGATTCGGGTGCTGATCTCTTCTTTGAGCAGGGCCCAGAAGCTCTCCGCGGCGGCGTTGTCGAAGCAGGATCCGGTGCGTCCGCAGCTTTGCCGGAGCCCCAACTCACTTATCTCATGCTGGAATTGGGCGGATGTGTATTCGCTGCCGCGGTCCGAGTGTGCTATGCAACCGGGCTGGAGGCGGCCGCGGCCGGCGGCCATCTTCAGGGCATCGACGACGAGGGTGGCGCGGTGGTGGCCGGCCATCGCGTAACCGACGACCTCGCGGGTGGCCAGGTCCAGCCAGCAGGCGAGGTAGAGCCAGCCCTCGCCGGTGGGCAGGGCGGTGATGTCGCCGACCAGCTTCGTGCCGGGGGTCTCGGCGCGGAAGCCGCGGCTGATCAGGTCCGGCGCCGGCTTCGCCTTCTTGTCCGGCTGGGTCAACGACCGCCGCCGGCGGCGGTGGGCTCCCTGGATTCCGTGCTCGCCCATCAGGCGGGCGACCCGCTTGCGGTTCACGCGCCGGCCCAGACGCCGCAGTTCGGCATGGATACGCGGGACGCCGTAAGTAAGGCGGGAGGCGACGTGGATGACAGTGATCTCGTGAGCCAGGGCCTCATCGGCGGCCTGCCGTGCGGCCCGGGTCTTCGAGGCGGCAAGCCAGGCGCAGAACGAGGAGCGGGCCACGTTCAGCAGCCTGCACAGGAAAGCAGCGCCATGGGTGGTCTTCTCCGCCTCGATGAACGCGTACGTGTCGTTCACCGGTCGCTCTCCTTCGCGAAGAAGACCGCGGCTTTTCGCAGCACCTCGATCGTCTTGGCCTGCTCGGCGTTCTGCCTGCGCAGCCGCTTGAGCTCCTCACGCTCGGCCGTGGTGAACTCACCGGGCCGGCCCTCGCCCCGGTCTGCCTTGGCCTTGCGGTACCAGCCGCGCAGGCACTCGGAACTGATGCCGAGTTCCCGGGCGACGGCGGTGACCGTCTTGCCCGTGGAGTCGACGAGCGCGATGGCGTCCCCTTTGAACTCCTCGGTGTACCGCTTCGTGTACCGGTTTCCCACCTGGCGCTACTTCCTCTGGAACCTCAGGTCCCAGTCTCCAGGTGTCCACGATCAAGGGGAAGGCTCATACGGTTCCTTGGAGAGGGATGGGCCAGCAATGGTCCGGATCCTGGTGCATGTGGTGCCCGCGGGTGGCGGGGAACTGGTGCGATGGGATTTGGTGGGTGCGAACGGGAGTGGGGCGGCCCAGGATATGGGGCGTTCGGATCCGAGCCGCGCAGGAGCAGCGTGAGCCGGCGACCCCTGGCCGAGCCCGCCACAAGGGAACCCGAGCAACATCCAGACCGTAAGTGAGCACGAAGAGCTGGGCGTTGTCAGTATCGGGAGCGATGATGACTACTGACCTACTTCTTGTCCAAGGGGGGCATGGTGCACCTGAGTCGCATCGCGGTGAGCGGGTTCCGGGCGAGTACGGAGGGCGAGATGGTCTGCCACTTGCCCGGCCGTTTCAGTGTTCTGATCGGGGCCAACGGCGCAGGAAAGACGACGCTCACGGATGCGCTCTACCTCGCGCATCCCGGTTCCCGCTTCCCGATCCTACCGAGGTACGGATCCGCCACGCTTGCGCCCGAAGGCTCCAGCCGCACCATTGAAGTGGCGTACAAGCTGGCCGACAGCCTCACCGAGGAAGGGCGCCTCGGACGGCAGCTGCACGCGGTTGGCCACCAACGCCTCGGTGAGGTTACTCAGAGCTGGGGCGTCTCACTGAGCCGCAGGCTCGGTAGCGTCGCCACGAAGGTCAATGCGGCTCACGGCAGGTCACTGGACTTGGACCCGTACAAACTCATCTATCTGCCGGCCTGGCGGCATCCGCTGGACGAGCTGGCCCGCCGCGAGGCAAGGATCTTGGTGGAACTGCTCCGTGCCGAACAACAGCGTCTGAGCGGCACCCGTAACCTGGTGGGCCTCCGGGCGCGGGCCTCCCAATTTCTGGAGGAGCTGGCCAAGGAAAGCATCATCGATGCGGTCGAGGCGCGGATTCGCGGCGACATGACAGATCTGTCGGCCGGGGTGAGTGCCCAGTGGCCGTACATACGCGGCCAGGTCATCGACGACAGCTACCTTGCCCGCGTGCTGGAGCTCATGCTTGCCGTGATGGAGGGGCGCACCTTCGCCCGGCCTCTTGAAGTATCCGGGTTGGGATACGTGAACCTGTTGCACATAGCCGTGACCCTGGCGGCGATACCTGACTCCACCGAGCTTCCGCAGGATACGGCTTGGCCTCACTCGGATGCCCTTGATCTGCCGCCCCTCACGGCGGAGGAGGAGATCCAGCAAGCGGCCCGGAACCTCGAACAGGCGCAGGCCGACGCCGAGTCGGAAGAGGACTCCTTCTTCGGTACGAAGCCCTTCCACGCAACGGTCGTCATCGAGGAGCCCGAGGCGCACCTCCATCCGCAGTTGCAGCACGCCCTCGTCCGATACTTGCGTCGGACCGTCAAGGATCGGCCGGAGCTGCAGGTCATCCTCTCCAGCCACGCGGCGGACGTCATCACGTCCTGTGCCCCGGAGGAACTCGTCGTCGTGCGCCGGTCGGCGCAAGGAAGGGTGTGCCGCACCGTCGCCGACGTCGTGCCGGACAAGCACCGTGACGTCACCTTGCGGAAGACCCGGCTCCATCTGGATGCGAGCCGGTCCGCCGCTCTCTTCGCGGATCGTCTCGTACTGGTCGAGGGTGTTACCGACGCCGCTATCGTTCGGGAGTTCGGCAGGACCTGGGCCGGTCAGGACACGCTCAAACATGCATTCATCGACGCACTAAGCATCGTGCACATGGGATGGAAGGTCGGACAGTGGCCGGTCCATCTCCTGGCGACCCGGGGCAGCGAATTGAGCACCAAGCTGGCGGTCCTCGTCGACAGCGACCTGCCCTTCGAGAGCGAGGAGCGCAAGAAGCCGGGATGGCTCTCCGACCACGACCCTTCGGTCGTCGACGCCTTCGTCAGTCACCCGACCCTGGAACCGTCCATCACCACAGGCAACGAGCACTTGATCGCTGCGGCCCTGCGCGAGGTCGGCCTGGATGAGGAAGACGTGACGGCCCGGACGGTGTACGAGCTGTTTCGCAGCGCGAGGAAGGGCACGAAGGACGAGCCCGGGACCAAGGCAGGCCGGGGTTCCGGCAAGAAGGGCGAGTTCGCGCTGGCATTCGCCAGTCTGCTCGCGGAGGCCAACGAGGCGGACCTCGGGGAGGGAGTCGACCCGCCAACAGTCCCCGAGCACATGCGGCACCTTTTCGACTTCCTATACCCCTCAGATCCGGCAACGGACGACACCGCCGCGGAGAGCAGCGACCCTCTCGAGGCTCTCGACGAACTGGACTGGTTCAAGGCGGACAGCGAACAGGACACAGACGATGTCACGACGGCCAACGCCGAGCCCCTCTTCTGGCCCGATGAGTTGGAGAGCCTGGAGTGGACGGGCGAGGCGACGTACGACTCAGATCCCGACGGACCAGCGACGGAGGATCTGCCATGGGAGAGCCTCCGACTGCAGCGTCCCTCACCCGGCGCCTGGCCCACGGCTGCCATACAGCGAGTGACGGGCGAGCATGAGTAACTATGAGCCTGGCACACGCCTCCTCACACCCGAACAGGTCCTCGCCGCAGCGAGCCCGCACCGCCTTCTCTACATAGAGGCTTTTCCTGGTTCAGGTAAGACGACCGTGTCGAACCAACGATATGGCCTGCACCGATACGCACGCACGACCGATCACCGGGCAGTCGTGGCGGTCAGTTTCACCCGCTCGGCCACCGAGGAGATACGCAGCCGCGTGTCCCGGCAATGGGGCCCGTCGGCACTGACATGGCCCCATCGCATTGTCACGCTCGACACGATCCTGAACGATCTCCTCGCCCACCTCCTGCGGTTCGGGATCCTCCAGTGGCCCGGCGGCCACCAGGAACTCGAGGTGCTGGACACATGGCGGTCCTATCTGCCCACCATCTACGCCCTCGACAAGCCGGTCCTCGCCCTGAGGGGCACGCATATCGTCACCGACTCTGTACGGCAAGCGCGGCGGGGAAGCTACGTAAAGTCCGCTTCCTTCGAGTCGGCCGTCGGTGAAGGGCGGTGCACGCACGACAACGTACGTGAGGTACTGCAGGCTGCTCTCCGTGTCGAGGACGTCCGCGCCTCCGTGATGGCCTACTTCGCCACGACGATCCGGTCCTTGCTCGTCGACGAGGTCTATGACGCGAACGACCTGGACCTTGGAATCATCCGCCTTGCGGCAGAGGCGGGGCTCGTCATCACTCTCGTGGGGGACCCCTGGCAGGCTCTCTACGGCTTTCGTGGCGCACGCCCCGAGAGCGTCCCGCGCCTTCTGAGCCGGCTGGGCTTCGAGCGCAGTGAGCTCCAGACCTCGTTCCGTTGGCGTGGCAGTGCTGCCCAGACATCGTTGGCAGGCCAGCTGCGGGGCAGGGAGCGTACAGTCCTTCGCGCAGGGGCGCCAAGGGACGTCGATGTCGTCCTTGCACGGCAGTGGAGGCTGTTGTGGGATGCTGACCCTCATATTCTTCCTCTGGCCGTCAGACCCAAGACAGGCCAGTTCCAGGAAGCAGTGTGCACTCTGCTTCTGAACGAACTCGCCCAGAGCGCCTTCGGCCGGCCGGCTGTCGACCTCATTGATGCCCGGGCCAGCTTGGGCATCATGGAAAGCGACACTGTTGCAGAGCTGCGTCCGCATCTGCGTAGCGCTCTTGAGCGCCTGGCAGGCCAGGGCAATCTCGCCGGGATCTGGACCGACTTGGCAGCCATGATGGTCTCCGTGACGTCCGTCGAACCGTCGGAGGGCCAGAAGCGGACACCCCGGGCCGCCCTCACCTATCTGCGGACGAGGCTGGAGGCCGCCAGCGAGGGGCTGATCCCCGGCATGACCTGCCACCAGGCGAAGGGGCGGGAGTGGGACCGTGTCGGCGTCAGGCTGGAGGAGGCCGACGCAGCCGCGCTCCGGAGAGGCCTCGACCCCACCGACGAGGCTCACCGCGCGCTCTACGTCGCGCTCACCAGGGCACGTCACCTCAGTGTCGCGGTGTGAGAGGTCCTGACAAAGGCGTTGACTCCTTGGTCGTTCGTTATCTCCGCAGGGCGCAGTTCGCTCGCGACACCCTCGGGCCTTCCCCCATGAAGGTGGGCACGCGGTTATTGATCACGCGGCGAGCGTGAGTTTAGCGGTGTGGTGTCGGTGTTCGTATGCGTTGGGGCTGAGGTGGCCGTTGGCGGAGTGCCGCCGGCGGGTGTTGTAGCGGGTCAGCCAGGCGAAGACGGTCCGGCGGCAGGTGTCGGCGTCGCCGGAGTCGTGGGCGCCGCGGAGAGTCTCGCGTTTGAGCGATGCGTGGAAGCTTTCACAGGCCGCGTTGTCTGCGCTGGTGCCGACTGCGCCCATCGACCGGGTGACCCCGAGCTGGTCGCAGAGGCCGGCGAAGGCCCGGGAACCGTATTGCGCCCCGTGGTCGGAGTGGAACACGGAGCCCTCCAGGCCGCCGCGGGTTCCGGCGGCCATCCGCAGTGCGTCGGCAACCAGGCCGGTGCGCATGTGGTCGGCGATGGACCAGCCGACGACCTTGCGGCTGAAGCAGTCCAGCACGGTCGCGAGATAGAGAAATTCTCCGCCTGCGAGCGGGAGATACGTGATGTCGCCCATGTACTTCCGGCCGGCTCGGTGGCGGTGAAGTCCCGCTGGAACAGGTCGGGAACCGGTGAGGCTGCCGGGTCGGGGACGGTGGTGCGGACGCGTCTGCGCAGGTGGATGCCGGTGATGGAGAACGTCCGCATGTTCCGGGCGACCCGCTTCTCGTTGACCAGCCGTCCTTTCTCGCGGAGCTCGGCGGTCACGCGCGTGGAGCCGTAGGCGCCGCCGGACTCGGCGTGGACCTCGCGGATCTCCGTGGCCAGGATCCGGTCCTCCCGCTGCCGGATGGCCCGGGCCTCGGCGCCGGCGAGCCACTTGTAGTAGCTGGACCGGTTCACATCCAGCACGTGGCAGAGCCGCTTCACCTCGTAGGTGTTCCGGTGGTCGTCAACGAACTGGAAGCGGCTCCTCACCAGTTCGTCTCTCGGGCGAAATACTTGGCCGCCTTGCGGAGTATGTCCCGCTCGGTGGCGAGCTTGCGCTCACTCGCCTCGAGCTCGGCCACCCGAGCCTCCAACTGCCGGACCCGCTCGTCCGGATCGGCGGACGGCACCACCCCCCGAGATTGGGCGGACGGCTTCCGAGCCGCGGCGGTGACGCCACGGCGTTCGCGGTCCCGCAGCACCCACTCCCGCAGGGTTGCCCGGTTGACGCCCAGGTCCGCGGCGATGCTCTTGTACGTCGCCCCGGGTGTCGACTCGTACAGGGCCACAGCATCAGCCTTGAACTCGTCCGAATAGTCCTTCATCGCCATCGGCGGTCTTCTCGCTTCCTCCGGATCAAGCAGATCCAGTATCAGCGTGTCCACCACTCAGGGGGAGGCCCCCTCTTCCTGCCTGGTGGTGGTGCTCTTCGAGGCGCGCTGGGAGCCTGTGGCTATATCGAGAAGTCGGGTGGTTGGGGCCCGGGGAGGTCGAGGGCGGAAAGGAGTTGGAGTGCCAGTTTGAAGGGCTGGTTGCGGGGCCGTGGGGTACAGAGGCGGCGGCTTCGAAGTTGCGCTGAGCGGCGAGAGCTCGGGGGCCGACCAGACCGGTGAGTCGATGGTGCCGCCAGAGCGGAGTGGTGGGGCGGCGGGCGTCCAGCACGATGAGGTCGGGTCGACGCCAGATGACCAGCGCCCAGGCTCCGCTGCCGGAGTCCGAGCTGGCCCAGGCGCGGACCAGGGGCGCGTCTTCGGCTGCGCCGACGGCTTCGAGAGCTACGCGTGGTGCAGAGGACACTCAGGTCAGGGGCGCTGGTCGGTCGGCCCGTCGTTCCTAGGCGGTATGACGGGTGCCCGGGCACCGGCAGCCTGTTCGGGGGGCGTGGCGGCCTTGGTGGCCGTGGAGTCGGTAGACCAATTCATCGGGACAGCGATCCAGGCGGGCTCGGCGCCACGCAGCGTCGTACGACATGGCGGTTGCACTGCGCCGTTGGATGACCAGGGCTCGAAGGCTGGTGAGGGGCGCCAGCAGTACCCGCCACAGGACGAGCTTCATGGATGCGCCCTTCGAGACGCCCCGTCGGACCCGGATATGTCCATCGGTGCCATGCCGCTGGGCAAGCTGCCGCCGTTGAGAGCCTTGAGGGAGTCGGACAGCACGAGCATGGCCTGCTGTCGCTTCTCGATATTCGTGAACCCTTGGCCGACCTGCTCCCATTGCTGCAGGAGTGGGAACCACCAGCGGTCGCAGGAGCAGATCAGGCGAGCAAGTCGCTGAAGCTCGGCAACGTGTTCGTCGCCCAGGACACCGGCGGCGTGGTGTTCAAGTTGGTCCAGGACGACGAGATCCGGGTGATCGTAGAGGTTCGTCTTCAAGAACCGCAGACGGCGGATACGCTGCTCGTCCGCCGCCCGCTGCGCCAGTAGCTCCTGCGCTGCGCTGGGCAGACCAAGAGCCGCGCGGACGTTCAGGAGACAGTAGTTCGGGGCGCGACGAGGCAGGCAGCCGAGGGTGGCATTGACGGCGTCTTGTGCGGCGGGCAGGTCTGAGGCTCCCTGACGCACCGCAGTCCCAGCGGCTGTGGCATGCACGGTGGCGCGTACTGTCTCCTCCAGATTGGGAGGTACACGCCAGAGTGGTCGCCAGGTGATCGTGTACACGGCCTCGAACGCGATGGTGTCGGTGGCACTGGGCAGCAGACGCGGCTGGGCAGACCTACTTGTACGGGCAGCGCGGCGCCATGGCCACCTCATACGAGGTTCGCTTCGAGCGGGAAGACCATGCGCAGTCGGCTGTCGACGAGGTGGTTGTAGAAGTCGTCAGCCACGGTGACGCCCTCAGCGGTGGAGATGCCACGCAACTCGTTCATGAGCTTCATGCCGGCCTCGAACATGTTGTGGCCGCTCAGCGCAGGCAGGAGTTGGTCGCGCATCTGCGTGTAGGCGCTGGGATCGCCGGCACAAGAACAGATCCAGTCCCTCAGGCGTGAGATGACTTCGGCGGAAGTCTCCGAAGAGGAGAGCAGGTCGTGGATGGCTCGCTGTACGTCGATGCCCGCCGGAGGGTTGCACACGAGCCACGGCGTGCCGTCGCGGCGGACGGTCATCAATGCGAGGAAAGCCAGTGCGCCGCCGCGTGCGGAGCCCTTGCCCTGTTGCCAGCCCTGGACCTCACCCACCAGTCGCTGGGCCACGGTGGGGTGTTCGACCAGAGCGTCGAAGGCATCCCGGACTTGGCTGACTACGCTGTCGTCGGTGTTCTTGTGCGCGACGCGGCGCAGGCGCACCATTGCCCGCTTGGTCAGGGAAGTATCGACGGAGGAGTCCTCCAGGATGCGTCGGCACAGTGCAATCACGGTGGGCGCGTAACTCTTCTGCTCCGCCCACCCGTAGAGCGCCTCCCAGGCCAGGCGTCCGACGTGTTCGTTGCGCACGGCCCTTTCCATGACCGCACCGAGCACCTGTGGCTGACTGCTGCCGACAAGTTCACCCAGTGTGGTGAGGTAGCCCACCGATCCGTGCCGCACGGTGAGTTCGGCCAGCGCGGCCACTGCATGGTCTTCCGGATCGGCGCCTTGGGCTGTCGCGACGAGCCAGGTCAGCAAGGGCTTGCGCATGACGTCGTAGTTGTCCCAGACGTACTCCAGCACCGCGCGTCCGTAGGCGGGCCGGTCGAAGACCACGGTGTCCTGCATGTCGACTCGTCCCCCGACATCCTGGATACGCCGACGCATTCCCCGTCCGGCCAGCGCGCTGAGAGTCGGTGAAAAACCTGCTGCTGCGCCAGGAACGGCGGGCACGGCTCCGATGGCTTCCAGCAGAGCAGCTGCACTGCGCGCGACGACGGGCATGGGCGCTGACTGCTGCACGGCCAGGGCAAGCAGCAGACAACGGTCCTCCACGGTGAGCGAGGGGTTCTCGTGGTTGTGCAGACCGTTCATCTCGCCGAACCTGCTGTCGAGTTCCCCGCGCCAGTCGGTCAGCGCCGCGATGATGCGTTCTTCCAGGGGGGCCGGGGTTCCACCCTCACCGTCGGCCTGTACGAGCGGCCGCTGGGAGTTGGCGTGGACGTGTTCCTTCCAGGCCATCACGGCGGCCTCCGCAGCCCGCACGGCGGCCACCGCAGTCAGTCCGCGCAGGGAAGCGGTGGCCTTGGGGAGGGACTTCAGCGACGTGACCAGTTGTCCGTAGCCGTTGGCGTCCAGATGCGCCTCTACCACTGCCTGGGCATCGGGAGCCTCGTGCAACCGGACCACTTGGATGCCGTCACGATCGCTTAGGCGGTGATCTTTCCACAGGTCCTGTGCCACGGTCAGCGCCAGATAGGAACCGCAGCCCCGGAGGTGGGTGGCGTGTTCCGACAGCGCGTTTAGGAAGTCGGCCGACACTTGATCCTTCTCCGGGTGCTTGAGGTCAAGCTGGTAGGCGTGCGTCTTCTCCAGCGGCAGGCGGCCCTTGCGGGGGGTCCTCCAGTCCGCGTCCAACTTGACCACGGTGGTGTGGCCAGCAGTGTGTTCGGCCAGAAGGCGCAGTGCGAGGGTTGTCGAGCCGCATGAGCGGGGCGCGACAATGATGACCACGGGTTGGTGGGGGCGGCCGGTGGAGGGATTGACGATCTGCTCCCAGACCGTGTCCCAGTGCGCGCTGCGAACGAACGGCTGATCGAGCAGCCGCTCACGACTTTGTTCGACTCCCTCCAGCAAGTCCCGCGTTCGGGTCTCCAGGATCAGCTGTTCGATGAAGTGGGCGACGACGTCGGGATCCCCATACACGTGCGTCGCTCCACCGTCGGTCTCGTGCACCCGCGGCGTGGGCGGGACAGCATCCGGCGGTGCGGGAACCGGAGTGGGAGATGGTTCGTCAGGGTTCCCGTCCGGCCGATCGAGAGCGCCGGTTCCAGGGCGCAAGCGATGCAGCCAGCCGCCGGAGCCGTTGGACTGGTTCTCGCCAGCCTCGCTGGTCGGTGGGGTGGTGTCGGAGCGGGTGGGGTCGAACGGTACGTCAGACATGCGGGTACTCCAGGGTGAGTGCGGGAAGAGCGGCCGGGTGGAAGCCCAGGCGCCTCACCGCTGGCGGCGATCGATTCGCAGGGTTTCGATGCTGTTGGCGATCGTGGCGTCGCTCACCCGACCGTGAAACTGGAACGTGCCGCCGCTGCTGGCAGCCGGTGTCGCCGACGCATCGCTCGGCTGCGCGGTAGAGGAGGAAGCAGCAGCCGACGATGCGGCGTCTGTGACGTAGGGGCGTACGGCCGGTCCGGTCAGTCCCGGCACGTGGATCCGGCAGGGCTGCTCGAAGCCCGGCTTGTCGCTGACGCGGGCAACCGCCTCAAGGAAGTGCTGCGGGCCAAGATCCGGCGTGCGTCCTGCGTGCACGGTGCGCTGGTAGACGATCTCGGAGAGCGCGGCAGCAAGGAAGGAGCCGCTGTCCTTCGCGGCGGACAGCGCTTGGCGAGTTGCCTGACTGTCGAGCAGCCGCGTGTGGTCGTTGATGGCGTTACCGCGGTGGTCGGGCAGGGACAGCGGGCCGACGTGCACACTGGTCCGCAGTCGCAGGACGGGACTGCTGGCCAGCCGCTGCTGTTCATAACGCACCAGCGCCGCATTGAGCCGGCCCAGCAGCGGGTCCACGAGCCGAGCCAGCACCGAGGGTGGGAACAGCAGGATCGCCCCGTCGCCGTTGTCCTTGTAACCCCCGGGGAAATCCTGCGGAGCAGGCAGCCGGCATTCGGCGAGCACGTTCGCCACGATGTCGTCCACGTCGCACCGCGCGGCGGCCATCTTCGCCTCGGGGATCTGGCTGTACTTTTCCATGTCGATCGCCACGAGGGCGAGTTCAGCGGGCACACCCAGGGGCTCTGCGTGCAGCGGCGCATCCATCGGGCACCGTCCTTTCAGCACAGGCGGTCAGGGAAATGCCCATGCTGACCGGGCTGGACGGCCGCCGCTGCCCAGCAGTGGGCACGCCTGAAGTGCGGCCCGTCACGCCTGCGCACGTGCGTGCGACTGAATCGAATGGATGTCGCGAACGAGGAGCCCACCACCAGAGGTGGTGCGGACCCAGTCCTGCTCGCGCCACGGCTTGAGCGCGTTGACCACCGCGTTGCGCGAAGCTCCGATCATCTGAGAGAGCTCCGTCTGTGTCAGACGCACGGCGAGATCCGAGGCCGAAGAGGATGCGAGGTCGACCAGGCGCGACAGAGCCGATGCCAGACGCAGCGGAACCGACGCTGTGGCCAGTTCGAGCCGGACGGCCTCCGACTCCCTGACGCGGGCGATGGCATGCCGCAACAGAGGGGCGAGCAGGTCATGCTCGTCGACGAAAGTGAGAAAGGCAGCAGCCGGAACGATGTGGATGTGGCAGGGCTCGGCAGCAATGACTGTGGCTGTGCGTGGCTGAGAGTCCAGCACCGCCAACTCTCCAAGCAACTCACCGGCGCCGCGCACGGCGAGCAGCGTCCTTTCCCCACCCGCCCCGGCCAAGGTGATCAGTGCCGACCCGGATTCCAGCACGATGACATGTGTTGCCGCGTCTCCTTGGCGCAGCAGCACACTCCGGGCGGGACGGATGCGCTGCGGTGCCAACGCCCTCAGGCAGGCCCATAACTCGTTACCGATCACCATGGCATGCGGCTGATACACGTCGCCCCCTGCTGCGCGGTCCCGACAGACACTGAGGCGATCGTCTCAATTAACCAGAAAGCAACTCAACAGGCATATTCCAGCCATCAGAAGAGCCGCCAGGGCAAAGTCCACAGCCAAGCGGGCTGCGCGTAGCTTTCGGTCCGCCAGCCAGGTAAGAACCCACAAGCGGCGTGCCTCGACATGTCGTTCAAGCTCCCCATGTGCGGCTGCACTCACGCCGAACCTGAGGTGTACGACTGCCTCGGCCATCAGTTCGGCCCGCAATCCCGCCCCTGGCACCACGGGGCGCAGTACGAGCAACGCGGCCCCTATCGCGAACAGCAACAACAGGCACATCAGCACTAGGGAGAAAACCCCAATGGGGGGCAGGCCGTCTGTACTCGACAGTACGGCGACCCCTGCAGCCAGCAGTCCGCCGACTATTCCACACAACGCCGTTGCTTTTGTGTCCGCCCGCTGCACCTCGACGAAGGCGCGTTCGGCGTGCCCTCGCAGTCGCTGTATGTCTGTCGGAATGCCCCATGGCTCCTGCATATCGGCCACGTCCTCCGCTGTCGTCGCCTGCTTGTCATGGCACTAGCCAGCCTGCTCGCGAAGGCCAAGGAGCGTTGCCTATCGCAGGGCACGAGGCGCGCTGGTTCCCTCACTCCTCGGCGCTAGCCTCGATCTTTCGCGGGGGTCCGCCGACGGAGTCGGTGGACGCTTTCGCTTTCCGGAGCGGACCGTGGGCAGGCCGACGGCCCGGCTGTCGCATCGGGTGGGCGCCGGGTTCCACTGGCCGGGGGGTGATGTTGTCGTCGGGGCGGTTGGCAGGTTGCTGGTCAGCCGGGGGTGGCCAGGAGCGCGAGCCGTTCGAGGGCGGTGGTGATCTCGCGGGTCCAGGGCCAGTGCTGGGTGAGGCGGAGGATCCTGCGTCGGCCGGTGGTGACGAGCTGAGCCGCCGCGGAGAAGAGGCGGAATCGCAGGCGCGGCCCCGCCACACCCGGACCTACACCACACCCGCGGTACTGGCAGCGGAAGACGCGCTGCTGGCGGCGGCCCGCACCGTAGTGATCCCGCCGGTCAGCGGCGCGGTCTTCGACGCGGTCGCCGACCTTCACGACCAGCACTCCGCCATGCCGCTGGATGCGGGGCAGCGGGCGCTGGCACGGGCGTTCGCCTGCGGGGAGCGCCTGCTGGGCGCGGGCATCGGCCCGGCCGGATCGGGCAAGACCACCGCGCTGAAGGCCGTCGCCCGGGCGGTGGCTGCCTCCGGCGGCCGCCTCATCGCCCTGGCGCCCTCCTCCCGGGCTGCGAAGGTGCTGTCCGCGCACCTGGACGGCGCGCATACCCTGCACGGCTGGATGATCATGCGGGACAAGGCGGCCCGCGGCGAACCGGTCCCTGCCGCCTACCAGTTGCGCCCCGGCGATGTGGTGGTCGCCGACGAAGCCGGGATGGCAGGCACCGTCCTGTTGCGGCGCGTCCTGGACGACGCCCAAGCCGCCGGCGCCCATGTGCGGCTCTTGGGGGACCCGGCGCAGCTGGCCGCCGTCGAGGCGGGCGGCGCCCTGCGGCTGGTGGCCCGCGAAGTCGGCGCGGCGGAACTGAGCGCCCTGCACCGCTTCACCACCGACGGGGAAGCCGCCGCCACCCTCGCGCTGCGCGACGGGCCGCCCGAGGACGCCTTCGCCTGGCACCTGGAACACCACCGCCTGCTGGGCGGAGACGAGGAGGCGATGCTCCACGCCGTCTTCGCCGCCTGGCAGCACGACATCACCCGCCACCGCACCTCCCTGATGACCGCCGAAGAGGCCGGCACCGTCACCGCGCTCAACCAGCGGGCCCAGGCCTGGCTCGCAGCGTCCGGGCACCTGGACACCCGCCACGGGCGCACGCTCCGCGACGGGCTCAGCGCGCATGTGGGCGACCGCGTCGTCACCCGCGACAACGCCCGCCACCTGCTCACCCGCGGCACCCGCGACTTCGTGAAGAACGGCGACGTATGGACCGTGGTCGCCCTGTGCGAAGACGGCGCCATGGTGGTACGCCACAGCGAACACGCTGGCCGGGTACGCCTGCCCGCCACCTACGTCGACACCAGCCTCGACCTCGGATACAGCGCCACCGTGCACCGCGCCCAGGGCATCACCATGGACACCAGCCACGGCCTGGCCACCGCCCGCACCAGCCGGGAAAGCGCCTACGTCCAGCTCACCCGGGGCGCGCGCACCAACCGCCTCTACGTGGCGTGCGAGAGCGGCATCCCGCTCGCCGCGACCGTGCAGAACATCGCCGAGAACTCGCGGGCGTCGCGCTCGGCGACTGAGACCCTGCGCACCCTGCAGGAAGCCGCCACCGCCCCCGCACGCCTGGCCCAGGAGTTCGCGGACGTCGCCCGCCGCGCCTGGGAACAGCTACTGGCGACGGCGGTGCGGCAGGTGAGCGGCCCCACAGCCGCGCTGTTCACTGAGGCGGACGGCTGGCCCATCCTGGCCCGCACCCTGCGGCGCGCTGTCACGGGGGGCTGGGACGCGGCCCGCCTCATCAACGCGGTGCGCCCCCAGCGCTCCCTGGCCGACGCCGAGGATCCCTCCGTCGTGCTGGCCTGGCGCATCGACCGCTACCTGGAACGCTGCGCGGACAAGACCGCGCACGCCCACCGCACCCATCCCACCCGGCCACTCGCCGGCCTCAGCGACACCCAGCTGCACCGCCTGCGCGAGCGGGCTGATGCCCGGCGTACCCGGGCCCTGGACGAAGTTGCCGCCGCCCAGGCCGCCGTCGCCTCCCAGCCCGCCCCGATCACCGTCGACGGCCTGCCCCACCCGGCCTGGCCGCAGCGTCCCTACGGGACGGCCACCCTGGGCGCACTGGCTGGTGAACTCGCCCGCCACCGCACCGAATCCGCCCTCGCCCACACCCCCGCCCAGGCCCGAGAGGCAGCCGCCGCCCACGCGGCGCTGCACCAGGAGATCGCCCTGCGCCGCGCCATGCCCTGGCGCCTTCGCGCCCGCGAGGACTGGCAGCGCGAACGCGGCCCGCTCGCCGCACACACCGCCTACCAGGACGCCGACACCACCCGGGCTGAGTTGAGTGGCAACCGGCTGCGTGAGGAAGCCGCCCGGGGTGCGCTGGCCCGCGCCGACATCATCTGCGCCCGCATCGACGCCGAACTGCGCCTGCGCACCCACCTGCCCGACCGCCCCCCTCACCGGGCCGACGACACCGGCCCGCTGCCCCACTGGCTCGCCGACACCACGGTGCTGGCCGAACCCCAGCTGGAGGCCTCCTGGCGCAGCCAGCTCGCCGAGCGGCACCGCATGCTCGCCACCGCACTCACCCACCGCGGCCTCGCACTCGCGACGAGCGTGCCCGCCTGGACCCGCCCGCTGGGACCCGTGCCCGAAAAGGGCCACCGGCTGCGGCCCGTGTGGGAGCACACGGCCGCCCTGACCGAAGCGTGGCGCGACCGCAGAAGCGTCCCGGCAGGCATGGAAGGACTGGGCGAGCGCCCCACCACAGAGCGGGAGGCAGCCGCCTGGGACGAGATGACCACCCGCATCCGGGCCCTGTCCCGCCGCACCCACTCAACCGCCCAGGCACAACGGCGCGGCGACGACCCGGCCACCTTCGTGCGCGCAGCCCACCGGCGCCTGGACGCAGCCGCATCCTTTGCCGCTCCCGCCGGCCACCCGATCCAGCCCGCCCCCCAGGACAGAACGCTGCATTGACGGCAGAGGCCGCCTTCGCGCTGAGCGAGCTGCTGACCACCGGCCAGGCCCCCGAGCCCTGGATGGACCACATCCCCGCCCCCGACGCCGACGACGAGGACCAGCAGCACCTGTGGACGCGCCTGACCCACCACATCAGCGACTGGCGCAAACGCCGCCACCACACCGGCACCGACCCCCTCGGCCCCCGCCCCAGCGACGCCGCCGCCACCGAATGGCAGCACCTGAGCGAGGCCCTCAACCACTACCGGCACGCCCGCATCACCCAGCGCCTGGCCGCCGTCCAGCACCCCCAGGCCCACGGCCCCACCGCCCACGGCCGCACCGCCGCCCGTCCGTACTACGCCCCCCACCCCCTGCCGGGACGCCAGCTCCCGCAGCGCCCGCCCCCGGGCAAATGACCCTGCTCAGTCCCACCAGTTGAACATCAGCTCGCCGACCGTGCCGGGGCGCCAGTAGGCCACCTGTTCCAGCTCTTCTCCGGCGAGCTCACTGGTGTCGGCCGAGGCCAACGGCATGCTCAGCTCATCGACGTCCAGCAGCCGGAAGCCGACCCGCTCAAACGCGGCCGCCCATGCCGGCGGGGGCGTGAAAGCCGCCAACGGCGCACCAGCCGGTGGCGGGCTCGCCATGAAGGCGACAACCGGTAGCACCACGTGGCACAAGACGGTGAACCGGCCGGACGAGGTGGTGATCACAGCCGTGTGGAAGCTCGGCGTGGATCCCGCCGGGGTCACTTCGCCGACCGTGCCCCGCATCGATCGGGCAGCAGCGTGGCAGGCCGTCCTGAAGGCCACCACGTCCGCCCGCGGCAACGGGTCACCGCCATGCCCCCAGAACCCGGTGGCTCCCCGCACGACACCGATCAACGCACGACTCCACTTCCCCCGGGCCGTCAACTCCGCTGACCAGGATGCCACCCGGCCCAGCGCAGTGATCACCCACCCAGTTCTGCCACCAACACAGTGGACGGCCCGCTTCGTCGCGAGGGTGGAGAACTTCGCGAACCTCCCCGGGGGACGTACGGCTACACCCCCGGCATCCGCGGGTTGCCTCCCATGGGAGGGGAGGCCTACGCGGTCCCTCCCGCCAGGCGGGAGCAGCCACCCCGCCGCAGGGCCGCCGCCTTGCCGGGCCAGGGCCGGGCCTTGAAGTCTCCTCGGCGCACGCATCCGGCACACCCCTTTGCCGTCGTGCTGATCGGAGAGGACCCATGGGCCTGCCCCGCCCCGCCCCCGTCCCGCCCGCCACCCGGCTGCCCGCTCCCTACTGGGTGCTGGTAGCGGGGTTCACGCTGTGCCGCAGCGGCGCGGTCGTCGTGCCGTTCCTGTCCCTGTATCTGGTCACGCACCTGCACCACAGCCCGGCCGAAGCCGCCCACGTCAGCGCCGCGTTCGGGGCGGGCTGGCTGGTGGGCCCCCTGGTCGCGGGCAGCTTCACGGACCGCATCGGCCAGCGCACCACCTTGCGCCTCACCCTGGTGAGCACCGCGCTCTCCTGCCTCCTGCTGAGCCAGGTCCGCAGCCTGTGGGCGCTGGGCGGATGCGCCTTCGCGGTCGGCCTCTTCTTCGACGCGCCCCGCCCCGCCATCGCCGCCCTCATCACCGACCTGGTGCCGCCCGCTTTGCGCAGCCGCGCCTTCGGGCGCCTTTACCGGGCGATGAACCTGGGCGCGGCGTTTGCCGCCGCTGCCGGATCTCTCCTGGCGGATGGCCACTTCGCGCTGCTGTTCCTCCTGGACGCCGCAGCCAACGTGGCCTTCGCGCTCGTCCTCGGCGCCGTACGCGAGCCGCCCCGCCCGCCCGTGAGCGAGCCTGGGGGAAAAGGCCGGGGCGCCGTGGCCGCCCTGCTGCGGGACGGGCCGTTCATGGCGCTGTGCGCCATCACCCTGGCCTGGCTGCTGGTGTATCAGCAGGTGCTGTTCGGCCTGCCGCTGGCGATGGACCGCGCGGGTCTTGCGCCCAGTGCCTACGGGGTGGTGTGTCTGGTGAACGCGGCCTGCGTCCTGGTGTACCAGCCGCTGCTGCAGCCGCTCATCGACCGCTTCAGCCCCACCGCGGTGTGCACGGCGGGCGCCCTGTTCACCGGGGCGGGCATGGGCGCCCATTTGCTGAGCCGGGGCACGCTCGGATACGCCGCGGCGGCAGGGATATGGACGATGGGGGAGGTGCTGTTCTTCGCGGCCGCCATGACGGCTGTGGCCGACCTTGCACCCGCCTCCGCCCGCGGACGCTACGCCGGGGTATGGGGCTGCACGCTGGGCCTGTCCGCGCTGGGGGCACCGCAGATGGCGGCCTGGGCGATGAACGCCGGCGGCAGCACGGCCCTGTGGTCGGCCTGCGCACTCCTTGGTGCCGCGGCCGCCACGGCATGCGCGGCGCTGCGCCCGGCCATCGAAGGCCGACGCGAGGGCGCGGGGCAGGAGTGCGCCCGTTGCCGCTGTGATTCTGTAAGTGAGAGCGGGCAACGTTTGTCGTCGGGTTCGGGCAGCACTTAGCGATCACAGGGCTCGGAAATGTCGATGAGAATCAGCAACGCTGCCGAGCGTGTAGGCCCGTCCCCGGTGCCGTGATGATGCCCGCAGGGTCAGCGGTCGACATAGCCCTCACGGAGGGGGCCGCCTGTCAGGTCCAGCACTTGGATGACTGAGGCCGTCAACGGTGCCGGGTCAGCGCGCCTGGCGAGAACTAGATGTCCGTCGAGTAGCTTCTCGCCGAGGACGGCATCAGCGGCTCTCAGGCGTCTGGGCAACCACTTCCCAGCTCCGTTCCAGACGCGGTGGTGCGCGGTGAGCAGGTGTGCGGTTTCGCGCAGGATGCGGTCTGCGATGGCCAGTTGTTCGTGAGGGTCGGTGTCAGGGCCAGTGTCGGTGAGATCGTCCAAGAGGTCGGTGAGCAGGGCTCGTTGGGCATCGCATTCATGGCTGGTCAGGGGATCTGGTCCTGCTGCCAACAGGGCTTTCGCCTCCCGGCGAAGTACCTCGACGTGGCCGTCAGGATCGTGGAGAACAATGGATTCGGCGAAGAGGAAGAGCGCCGTTGCCCGGCGCGTGGCACGGCTTTCTGCGAAGGCCGTCCGCAGGTCGGCGCGGCTGTTGAGGAAGACTTCAGCCAGGCGCTCATCGTGACGAAGCACCTCACGACGTCTTGTCCCGTGATCAGGGAGGAGCACCGTGATGTCGAGGTCGCTGCTGGCAGTGGACTGGCCCCGTGCAGCGGATCCGCCCAGCACCGCGCCGATCGCCTCTGGATACCGCGTGGCAACAAGTCGGCTGGCTTCACGAACGTGTTCGGCTGTCTGGTCGGAATCGACGCGGTGAACCTCGTCTTTTGCATGAGGCTGCGGCTGGGAAGTCATGCCTGGCATCGTTGCAGGTCGGGCTAGAATCTCTTCGTCCAGTTGTCGGTGCAGGACGCCTGCGGGCCGCCTGTCAAGTCAGCTGCTGGCTCAGGCTTGCTCGGCGGCCCGGGCATCACGGCGGATCGCCGCGTACAGATCGACCTTGGACTTCGGTGGCACCATCGCCCCCTCACCACGAAGAGCACTTCGATGCTCCCACCGCAAGCCCCCCGGTGTTGTCAGAACTCAGAGACATCGCTCTCACGTGAATCCGGGCGCTCTCCGCTCTGAGCGACAAGTGGTCTCAGGTCCCACGTACAAGACCACCACTGCCTCCTGACCGGTGACGGGGGCTCGCACAAGACCCTGGCCCCCAGGGTTGTAGCGTCAGGCACTGTGAGTACGGACATCGACGGCGGGATCGAGTTCCGTCATCCCGGCGTCGGCACGGACTTCTACGAGGGTGAGCCGTGGGTCTGCGCCATGGACCTGTGGCCTCTGTACGACCAGAGCGACGACGCGGCCTTCGGATGCCTCTTCGGGGTGCGCAACTAGGCGGGTTACCGGCCCCTGGCCGCGGAACGCGGCCTGCCCGACGACATGTCGAGCCAACTGCGCGAGCGACTGCAGCCCTGGGTGGCAGACGGCCACCTCTCCGGTGCCACCTGGATCCTCTGGGCGGAGATCGCGGCTCTGGATCCCGCAACCGCTCCAGAGCACTACATCGGCCGCCTCACATGGTCATCCCGCGTAAAGCCTTCCACTCTGCATCAGCAACTTGTCCCGGCCCAGTGGTCCCCGCAGCTCATTGCCACGGTGGGACGACGACCGGAGGACCTCGACCAAAGCGACCACGACGCCGAGTGGATCAGCGGCGACCTGCTGTGCCAGTACGAGTCGCTGACAGCCGGTTCCATCCTGGGGCCCAGGTCTCACTGGCCGCATGTGTTCGCCGTGATGAAGGCTCTGGCCGACCGCTTCGGTGAGGACGCCGTGCGACTCGTCGTGGCCTTCGACTGACCCCAAGCTCCTCAACTGGTCGCGAACGAGGCAAGAGCCATCCGCGCCGACCCCTTTGTCACCGGCCCCTGTTGCGGCACCCGGGGCCGGGCAGCGCGGATTCCCCCCGGGCGCAACAGGCGACCTTCAAGGCTTCTGCTTTTCCCGCCCGGCGGAACCAGCACGCCCCGCAGGCACGCGCAGATCACCGGCGTGGCCACACTCCACGCATGCCTGTCTACAACGATCCGTGCGGGGCGATCGCTGCCGTCCTGTATCCGCAGCTGGTTCCCGCCCTCACCGCCACGGAACCCCTGCCCGCCTGCTGCCCGCAACGCGCGGGCGCCAACGACGAGATGACTCCGCCGGGCCTTGCCGTGGTCGCCGACCCCGTCCAGGACTTGGAGCCGCCGGACTCCTCCTGTGGCCCGTCCGATCCCTACGCCGAGATCTACGCCAGCCAGGTGGCGCAGTGGAAACGGATCGTCGGCGAGCTCCACGAGGTCCGCGACTGGGGAGCGGACCCCCTGCTGCATGCCCTGGACGCGGCCCGCCGCCGCCGCGCCGAGGCCGAGGAGGACATCCGTCTGCTGATCACGCTGGGGCGGGAGTTCACCGCCCCCCGCCCCTACGACTGCTGCGCCCTTGCCCGGGCGTCGGGGATGAGCGAGTACCTGGTGCGCCGGTGCTACAGCGGGCAGGACATCGAATCCGTCCAGCAGATCACCGGACTTGCGCCCCGCACCCTGGCTGCGGACCCGGACGACCGGGTGGCCAGTTGCTGAACCTGCGGCCGTGTTTTTTCAGCGCAGGCGGCTGAATGTGCCGTGGACGGTGGTGTCGAGAGCGGCCTCGCCGCGCCATCGCGCGAGTGTCTGGGCGATCTGTGCGGGGGTCGCTGCGGAGTATTCCTGCCATCGGCTCTCGTAGCCGTGGGGATAGCCGAGCAGCATGTTCAGCACGTTGTTCACCGCGTCGTCCTGCTCGCCGGGGTCCAAGGACTGAGGCCAGGCGGCCGCGATCGAGGCGACCTCGTCCCGGGTGAAGCCCATGAGCGTGTGGAACTGTCCGTCGGGGAAGAACGGACCGTTTACGGCAGCGTCCAGGCACTCCTTGATGATCTGCAGGTCGTGTTCCGTCATCCGCTCCACTGCGCTCATGCCCGGATGGTCTCACTCCTGTCCACGGCGCGGCTGCCCCCGCACCCCGGCCGCTTGTGTGCGGAAGGTGTGCGCGACATGCCCGCCGACCGGCTGTCACAGCGTCGCGCTGGCGACGGCAACGCCCGCCCGAGGCATCTGCTGCACTCCCGTGCTGGGGGAGCGCGCGAAGGACTCTCCCGCCTCTCGGGAGCAGCAGCCGACATCGTCGGCCGCGCGTTGCCTGCTCCTGTACGGGGCCCCGAGTCTGACACCACGGGCCGCCGCCCGCGGGCCCCCGCCGCCCCGGGCGCGCGGCCCACCACGTGACAGAGGTCCCGACGATGTCCACGGCCCGGCGCCTCCCCAGATCCAGGAGTCTCCGATGTCCCCGCACCCCCGCCTTGCGCATCCTGCCCGCCGCCTCACCGCCTCTGTCCTGTGCATGGCCCTGGCCGCCGTCGCGGCTGGTACCGCTGTCCACGCCATGCACCCCGCTGCCGGGCGCGCGCTGTCCGCACACCTGCCTGCGCAAAGCCGCCTCGTGCGCCCTGCGCCCGCCCCGGGCCACCCCCAACAGGCCGCGCCCGCCCGGGAGCGGGCCCTACCCGGCGCCGGTGTCCCACGGGCGGCCTCGACCGGCTCGGCGCGCGACCCGGGATGGGACTAGGGCCGCCGCGCACACCCCCGCCCGCGCACGCGCCGGGCAGGACCACCCACCGCTCCCGCCGTGGCGACCTGGAGATGACCCGAACCGATGAGCCTGTTCGCTCTGATCGACGCCTTCGCCGCCCTGCCGCTCGAGGCGACGCCGCCCGCCCGGGCGGCGGCCGCCCGGGCAATGCTGGCTCTGCCCGGCGCGGAGGCCGCCCTCGTCTACGCCCTGGACCAGCCTTCACGGCGCGCCGCAGCCCTCCAGATCGCCCGCGTCCACGTCCGTGATGCCCCCGGCGCGTCCTGGCAGCTGACCGCCCTGCAGTGGATGCGCGTGGCGGGCGCTACCTGGCAGGAGTTGGCGAGTTTCTGCGCCGATGTGGCCTGGAGCGCCCGCCAGGAAGGGCGCCCTGCCTCCCGGCCCGGCCCGGGCGCCTTCACCGCGCACGCGCCTGACCCCCTCACCGCGCGCACCCTGCGCCACCTGTATCTGTCCGGGCTGCGCTACGAGTTCCGGTGCGCCGACATCCAGGCCGTCCTGCCCCGCGACAGCAGCGCCCTGGACCCCTACACCCGGGCCCTGGGCGTCTTCGCCGCCCTGGGCCTGTCCCAGGCAACCGGCGTTGCGGCCATGCACTGGCTGCTGGACATCCCGGCAGCCGCCGCGGATGTCAAGACGGCCCATGCCGTGCTGCACGGCCTGTGGCTGGGCGAACGCCTGCCCCGCCAGGGCGAGTTGATGCTCGCCGTGCTGCGCCTGCCGCCCCTCGCCGATCGTGAGGATCCCCTCGCCCTCTACCGCGAGGCCCGGGCATGGCGCAGGCTCGGCGATCTCGATTCAGCCCTGGAATGCGTCGAGCGGGCCTTTGGCCTGCTGCCACAGGCCAGCCTGGACCTGCACGCCGACCTGGTCCGTGAACGCGGCCTGATCACCATGGCCCGGGACCTGCAGATCCGCGGTGCCCGCCAGGAGTGGGGCAGTACCCGGCCCTCACCGGGCTCCCGAACAGCCGCCCATGCCCTGGCCGGACCGGACGCAGGCGCCGGTCTGCGAGGGCGCTGGGCTCTGGACTTGGCGCCCTGCAGCGCGGACTTCCCGGGGTGAGATGCCGTTGACACCCCTGCCCCTGGCCATCAGACCCCGGCCCGGCACCGCCACTTGGCCGGTGCCCGCCTGTGGCGGTGGTCGATGAGTCTGCACCTCGTACCCGTCCGCTCCCGCGAAGCAGCCGCCTTCGTCCGCCAATGGCACCGCCACCACGCTCCGCCCGCCGGACAGATCTTCGCCGTGGGCGCCGCAGACGGCGACGGCGTCCTGCACGCCGTCGCCATCGCAGGCCGCCCCCTCGCGCGCCACCTGGACGACGGCATCACCCTGGAGGTCACCCGAACCTGCAGTGACGGAGCACGCAACGCCAATTCGATGCTCTATGGCGCTGCGTGGCGAGCGGCCCAGGCCCTCGGCTACCGCCGCCTGGTCACCTACACCCAGGCAGGGGAGAGCGGTGCGAGCCTGCGCGGCGCCGGATGGAAGGTCCTGGCCCAGCGCCCGCCGCGCCCCGGATGGCACACACCCGCGCGCCCCCGCACCACCCGCGGCACCGAGAGGGTGGCCCGCACCCTGTGGCAGGCCGGGCCCCTGCCCCTCGCCACCGGCCCGACGGCCCCGGCCCGCTACCCAAGCCCGGCGCCCAGTGAAGGAGGCCATCACCATGCCACCCACTGATCACCTGCCAGATCCCTCTGTGCTTGTGCTGCTGGGCTCCGGCGAGCGCCATCACCACGGCTACGCCTGGCAGTCGCTGGCGGCCCAGCACCGTGTGGTTCTCCTGGATGCGGCCGAACCCACCTGGCAGCGCCCCTTCGTGGCCGGCTACCAGGCGGTGCGGGTGCGCGACGGGGCTGCCGTGCGCGCGGCCGTGCGCGAGGTGGCGGCCCGCCATCGGATAGCAGGGGTGCTGACCTGGGACGAGCACGCGGCTACCGCCGCAGCGTCGGCAGCGCGGGAAGCAGGCTGCGCGGGCGCGGACCCGGCGGCGGTGCGCGCCTGCCGCAACAAGAGCCTGGCCCGCGCCGCCATGGAGGCCCAGGGGATCGCCACCCGCTGGGCGCAGTGCTTCGACCTCGCCCAGGCGCGCGCGGCCGCCGAATGGATCGGCTACCCCCTCGTCCTGAAACCGGCCGCCTCCTCCGGCCGCGACGGAGTGGTCAAGATCGAGACGCCCGAACAGCTGGCGGACGCCTACGCGTTCACCGCCCGGGCCGCCTCACGGCAGAGCCCAGAAGGCGCGGGCATGCTCATCGAGGAGTACCTGGACGGCCCCGAGATCAGTATCGAGACCATCTCCTGCCGCGGCCACCACACCGCCGTCGCCCGCACCCACACCCAGCTGGGCGAACTGCCCCTGGCCCCGGTGACCGCCCACATGGTCGCCCCAGACCTGGGAGCCCCCGCCACCGACGAAGCCGCCCGGATGGCCGCCACCGCCCTGACCGCCCTCGGCATCACCCACGGCGCAAGCCACGTCGAGCTGCGCCTCACCGCGACGGGTCCCCGCGTCATCGAGGTCAGCCCCTGCCTGGCCGACGACCTGATCCCGCACCTGGTACGCCTCGCCACCGGCGTCGACCTCGTCGCGGCCGCCGCCGACCTCGCCCGCGGCCGCACCCCCGACCTGCGCCCCACCCGCCGCCACGCCGCCGCGATCGGGTTCCTCAACGCGCCCGCGACCGGACGCCTGCAGGCGATGACGATCAACGCCCAGCTCGCCGCCCGCCCCTGGTGCGAGCGGGCCGTGGCCGAACACCCCACCGGAGCACCCCTACCGGTGGCCACGGCAGGCGCGGAACGGGCAGCCCGCCTGGCCCACGTGGTGGTGACCGCGACCACCCCCGCCCAGTGCCGCACCCGCCTCGAACGCGCCCTGGCCGCCGTCCACCTCGACATCACGCCCGACAGCACCCAAGCGAGCACGACGGGAGCACCGTGATGCCCGCCCCTCTCCTGCACCGCCCTGCGGCGGGCGCCGCCCCGGCCCCGATGCCACGGCTGCGGGCCTGCCGCTGCACCAAAGGGCCGGTGCGCGTCGCCGACTTCACGGCAGGCGCCGCCATGACGTTCCTCGACCGCTCATGGCCCGGCCTGTACAGGGCAGATGAGCTGGCCACGGCCTACCAGTCACCCCTATGGCTGGCCGCGTGGGCCCGGCAACGTGCCCCCGGCTGCGAGCCGCTCATCGTGAGCGTCCAGGCCCGCTCCGGCCCCGTCGCCGCCCTGGCCCTGACCCGCCGCATCGACAGCGACGGCCGCGTCCAGATCACCGCCCTGTCCTCACCCGCAGCCGAATGCATCCGCCCCCTCGGCCCCGGCGCCGAACACCCCGCCGTCGCCCACGCACTGGCCCGGCACCTGCACCACCTCGCCGACGACCGCACCGAGGTATGCCTGCCCGATCTCCCGGCCGACAGCGCCCTGGCCCAGCACGCCCAGCGACTGTGGAACGGGCCCTGCACCCACACCCCCTACGCCACCGTGCCCCTGCCCCTCGACCTCACCGGCCTCTCCCGCTCCACCCGCCGCGACCACCAGCGCCGCCGACGGGCCCTGCACACCCTCGGCGACCGCATCACCTACCACCGCACCCACACCACCGAGCAACTCCTGGCCTCCTACCGCGTGCTGGAACAGCTCCACCACCAGCGCAACGCCGACCGCCCGGCGGCAGACGCCCTGACCGCCAACACGAGCCTGCCCTGGCCCGCGGTACTCGCCTCCTGCGCGCCGATGGCATTCATCGCCAGCCTCACCCTCGACGGCCAGGCCGTCGCCGCGCAGCTGTGCCTGCACCAGGACAGGCGCGCCTACTCGCTGCTGGCGGGGATGGATCCCCGCCACCGGGCCCTCGCCCCCGGGCACAGCCTGCTCCGCCGCCTCGCCGAGGACCTCACCGCCGCCGGATTCACCACACTGGATCTGGGCCGTACGACCGCGGACCCCGGCCAGCACGCCTACAAGGCCGCCTACGGCGCCACCTGGCAGCTCAGCAGCTCCCTATCCACCCATCCGACGAGCTCGCTCTTTCCTCCCGCCGCACCCGGGGCGCCGTGCCGCAGCACACCGGCTGCCTAATGCCCTGCCAAGGGCGTTCCGGGAGAGCGGTGTTTCTCGGGATGTTCGAGTCCCGGATGGAGAAACCGTTCTCGGCGCCCCCGCGCCGACTCAGGCAGGCTGTGTGAGTGCCGCCACGCCTTGCCCAGAACAACAGCGGCAGCCGATCATCCGGGCATGAGAGCAGAAGTGCAGAGGTTCGTCGCCGATGGTCCGCTCCCGGACGGGGACGCGAGTGAGGAAGAGATCGACCATCGTGTCGGACAGCTCGCGGCGATTGCCGGGCCGGTGACGGCCGAGGAGGCCACGGCCCTGACCGCCTGCTTCGGCCCCGGCGACTGCTACGGAGTCGCCTGGACCCTGCTGCACCTCATCGAGACAGGCCCGAACCCGGTCCTGACCACCGTGCCCACACCCGACGCGAATGACTGGCACCACATCCTGTGGACCCGGGCCGCGAACGCCGGACTCGTGCCAGCAGACGTGGCGAGTTAGCAAGGTGAGGTCGTTGACGTTCACCCGGGGCGGCCGTCGTGGCAGGGGTGGTCACGGCCGGGGGCCGGGGCCTTGCGCGGGCGGCGGGGGCTGGTGACGGTGCCGCTCATCAACGGGGGCTCGGTGCGGGGGCGCTGTGTCCGGCCGGGCGGGCGGGGGCGTCAGGCGGGCGAGGAGCTGCTCGCTGGCTCCCGGCTGGGCCAGGCGCGCGGCGAGTGCGGCCCGCTGCTCCTCGGACAGGCCGGAGAGCTGCTGCAGTCCGCCGGTGGAACTCTGCGGCTGGGGGCGGGCGGCCCAGATCCGGCCGGCGATGGCCTGGACTTGCATGCGGATCTGCTCGGCCTGGCCGTCGGTGACGCCGTAAGCGCTGAAGTGGAGCTGGGTGACACGCTGGACGAGCGTGAGTGCCCGGCGCGCCAGCAGGTAGGGCGCGGTGGGATCACTCTGCGGCCCCGCATGGGACTGCGCCTCGGCCTCCAGGCTTCTGGCGGCCAGCTTGGTGAACGCCATCTGTCCCCAGTGCTGTTCCTGCAGGGTTAGGTCGATGTAGTCGCGTGCATCCACGCGGGACATAGCCTGCTGGAGCGTCTGGATGGTGCAGGTGGCCATCGAGCTGACCACCATGCCCTCAAGGAGAACGGGGGGCGTGTACTGCGGCATGCGGGCCAGGACCAGCCGCACCGGCGGTTCCTCTCGCGCACCGGCGCCCCGGGAGGCGATGTGCAGGGCCCGCAGCAGCCCCTGCCCGGAGGCCTGTTCGGCCTGAACCTCATATCCGAGCTGGCGCAGCGCGACGGCGGCCACCGCGGTGACGCGGTCCGGATTGTAAGCCTCGGGGGTGGTCAGCGTGATCTCGACGGCCTTGCGGCGCAGCACCCCGTGCAGATGCAGGGCCAGGTCGCCGCCGAGCGCGAAGCGGGTCTGGGTCTGGCCCAGGGCCGCCAGGACGATGTCCGCATCCCGTACCGCACGCGCGACGTTCCAGATCACCGCATGTCACCGCCCCAGCTCGGGAAACCGGTCCTGCCACACGAAGACCACCGCCTCGGGCAGCACGTCCCGCAGCTGCTCCCACACGGTGACCAGCTGCCCCGCGTGCAGCATGCGGGCCTGCTCGTCGGCGGTGCCGTACAGCAGGGCCCGCTGATACAGGTCCACCACGCTGCGCGGCCCCGCCGCCATCCCCCAGCTGGCGGGCGCCTGTACTGCGCCGTCGAGGGGACCCGCGAGGTCGCTGAGCCGGGCCACGAGCTGTGGCGGCCGCGCCAGCAGCCAGTCCGGGGTCCCGGGACGCTGCAGCGCGGCTGCGACGTCCGGGGCGATCTGCCCGGCCAGGTCGGCGCGCATGGCCTCACGGGTGGCCTTGGCCCCGGCAAAATCGATGGCGTCTATCTCCGCGTCTGCGTCCCCGTGCTCCACGCTGGCCAACTCCCGTCCGCAGCAGCCTCTTTGGCCGCCCTTGTGCTCCAGCGTACGACGGCCGTACGCGAAACAGAGGAGCTGGACGGCGCCCCGCAGCGAGGCCGGAGGAGCACACGGCACAGAGGAGAGGGGGGCAGGAACCACATCCGGCTGCCGTGTGCGTACTTCCCCGGGCGCGGGGGCCTGAGCTCGGGGGAGGGCCAGGCCCCCGGCGATTCGCGTATCCGGGGGGACCGGGTGCACACACGCGATGCTCCGTTCAACGCCCGCCAGGCCAGCACGGTTACGCTCCGGCGGCCGGGCACCCCCGTCTCCTGCAGCCGGTGCCGCAGGTCCGCCTCCTGCGCTGCTGGAAATAGCTCGCGACCCGGGTCGGCATGCATGCCCCTGATCGGCGGGTTGTGGGCTGTCGAGCCCGGCACTTGCTCCTGCTGCCCGTAGGAGCGGCCCGGCAGAACGCTCTTCAGGGCGGCCCTCTCAGGCCGGTTGGACCCCGGCCTCGGGTCCGTCGGCGGCGGCAAGCCCTGCGACAAACGACTGGAAGTCCGCGGCAAGGTCCAGTTCTGTGCCCGTGTCGGTGTCGAACCAGGTGAGGGACGGCTCGCCGTGTGGGCCGCAGACGCGGTAGTCGAGCGCGATCCAGCAGTGTCCGTCACCGGACAGCAGCACGATGGGCGACGGAAGGTCCCACTCCTCGACCAGCTCGGGTGTGTCCAGGATCGACGTCATCCGCTCGCGCCGGCCGATCCCCATGAGGGCGTCGAACGGCACATGGTCCGCACTCCACAACGTGGGAACGCGGGTGGGGAACGCGTTCCAGCGAGCTGCCACCTGGCCGCCGTTCTGCACCCGCAGCACCGACAGGAGCGAAGCGGGGAGCGAGACGCCCAGCCGGACTTCGGCATCGAGCAGCGCCGCGTCGGTCAGGGGCGGCTGGACACCGTAGTCGCCCTTGCTCCACAACGATGCCCTGACCTCATCGAAACCCGTCACGACCAGAATCGTATGGCTCCCCCCGGCGGCCCACCGCAGGAGCCCCCGGGCATACGGGCGGACGCAACTCGGCCCCATCCGCGGGTCCGTCGGGCCTCACGGGGCATCGCAACTCAGCGACAGGACTCACACTCACCCAGGCCACGCGGTTCGAGGAGCGGTCCCCCCTCGCCCCGGCCCGCTGATCGCCGGCCGAGTGCTGCTGTGAGGGAACTGCGGGGCAGGTCTTCCTGCGCAGGGCACCCTCAAACGGCGGCAGAAAAATCACACCGGACAAGGCAGCTGTCCGCCGGGACGGACCTGGGGCATGGCCGCTCACCCGGATGCTCCGCTGACCACGCACAGGAGTGCCGTGGCCTCCTTCTCGGGGGTGTGTCACTGGCGGGTGCGATGATCGCCCTGGTCGGCGTGAGCATGCCGGTTTCGGAACGTGGGGAGGAGCCACATGAGCACGTGGCAGGAGCTTTCGGCCTCGGTCGAGGAACGCTTGGCGGCCATGTCATCCGGTGAACGTGGCGTGTTCGCCGCCGGCGTCGCCGAACGGCTCATGAGCTGGCACGAGGGGCTCGCCGAGGAAGAACGAGCGCCGTTCACGCTGAGCCTGCGCCCGCTGCTGGACTCCGTCTGGGAGGGCGTCCTCGGGAACTCGACGGCGTTCACCGCCGTCACGCGCGGTGTAGCCGAGTACCTGCTCAGCGACTACTGCCACAACGACGGCCAGGACGGACCCGATGACGCCGACGAGTCCGCAGCCTCGGCAACCCTGCACGCCGCGCACGCCTACCTGTTCGGCTGCAGCGACTTCGCCCTCTGGGCCAGCCGCCGGGCCCTCGACGCCGTCGACGAGCAGCTTGAGCACCTCGCCGAGCACGAGGAGGACCTCCCCGAACCCGATGACGCGTTCGCCCAGGAGATCCAGCGCCAGCTGCAAGATATCGACCTCATCGCGGCCCACGCGAAGGACCTGCGCCGTGCCGGGCTGGGACTGCCCCTCGACACATCGATCCGCCTGCGCGTGGAGCTGCGGGCCCCGCTCTCGGCCAGAGGCTGAGCGTCTCGGCCCTCACACCGTTCATTAGTTGGGCGTGCCCCCGTGCTGCGCGCCGGGGCATGATGACGGCGCGTGCTCGCGGTGCCAGGCCCAGGACCCGGGCCCAGGACGGGAAGAGCTGTGTGGTGAGTTCACCTTCCCCCTCACCGGGGCCTCCCGCGTCGCTGCGGGCGCGCTGGCGTGACGTTCCCGGCTACGCGCGTCTGCTGCAGCGGCGCCTGAGCCCGCCTGCCGCGACCAGGATCAGTGCCGTGACCGGGGTGCTGATGTGGCTGCTGGTGCTCGCCTTTTGGCAAGCCGATGGCCGTCTGCTCGGCCAGGGCAGCGCCGTCCTGGCCGTCCAGGGCCCGCGCATCCGTCTTCGGCGCCGTCTGGCCGCGCTGGGCATGCTGCTGGCCGCCGCCCTGGTGCTCGCCCTGCTCGCGCTTGGTCTGGGCACTGCCGCGGCACTGCTGGCGGCAGTCTGCGGGCTGCCTGTGGCGCTGGCCGGAAACAGCGTGGCCATAGCCTTCGGTGTCCTTCTCGTGGCGGAGCTGTCCCGCACACTGCGCGGCGTCTCCAGCTCGGTGGCCGTGACACGGGCCCGCCACGCGCACCGCCGGACGGGCGGCACGTGGTGGGAGGTGGGGCAGCTGGCCGCCGCCGAGGACGATCCCGTATCCGCCGGCTGCCTCGTGCGCGCGGCGCTGCAGCACGCCGAGACCCACGGCATCGCCCTGGTGGCCGCCGCCCGCACCCCCGCGCTGGAACGCGCCTAGCAGCGGCTCGGATTCTGCCCCGCCCCCGCCCACCCGCCCGCCCTGATCCGCCTGCCGGGTGCTGCACACCGCACTCGTCGGTGAGGCCGACCGGCAAGGCGGCCTCTCGCTACACCAGCAAGGAAGGAGCGTCGGCTCTGTTGGGTGCAGTTCCTCTGGAGGGAAGCCCTGACCTGCAGTGGGGATGGGGGGAGAGGCTGCCCGAACACCCGGATGATCAGGGACTTTCTTCTCCAATCTTGTGTACGTGTTGGGCTGTTGCCCGTCCACCCGATGAGCCACATCAGGCAGGTAGGCGCATTCAATCCAGAACCCAGCTCGCCCCATTCTCGCCGGAGGAGCTACACCTTCCTCAGCTTGTACAGGTCCCAGGAGTCGGGGTCGCCGATGTACTGGTAGAGGGTGGTCCGTTCCTGCGTGCCGCCCACGTTCCAGGGCAGCCACTGGCAGTCCTGGACGCTGACTTTGACCTCCTGGCTCCAGGCGTCCTGTCCAGTATCGAACGTCCAAGTGCCCTCGCCTGTGCACTCCTTCATCACGGAGTTGAAGTCTTCGTCGAGACGATGCTCTTTGACGCCGGACGCGGTGACCCTGCCGTCCGCGGTGAAGGTAAGTGTGGCGCCCTTGCCGTCGGTCCAGGTGCCGACAAGGGCCGGGACGGAGATCGTCGGCGGGTGGTACGCCTTGAGGAGATTCGCTTGGAGGGCTACGCCGCCCAGGACACCGACGCTGATCACGATCAACACGCCCCGCCATGCCATGGTGCCAAGCAGTCCCCGCCGCTGCGACCGGCTGGCCAGGGCCGGGACGGTGAGCGCGACGGTGGTCAACATCCACAGGGTTGTAGCCAGCGCCCAGTCCGCGGCACCCGCGAGAGCGGCCCCCATCGATATGGGCGCGAGGGTCGCCGCCATGACCAGCGGTACCCACCACCAGGCCTCCCGGCCGCCGAACCTCCGCCCCAGCGCTCTGGCCAGCCGGATTGTGGGCAGCACGAAGACTGCCGAGAGCGTGGCTGCGAGGAAGGCGCCTGCCGCTGCCAGGAAGGGCAAGGCCAGCAGACCGAGCGCGTAATTGCCGCCTACATTGGGCGACTCCTGCGTCTGGCCATACACCACAGCCACCACGAGAGCGAGCGCAGTCTCCAGGAACAGCACCACCATCGAGATCCAAAGCATCCGGCCAGCAGACCGCTCGTGCCCCACAGCAAGGCCCTCTCGTGATGCGACATATGAACGCGGCTCCCATCGGCCGACCGTCATACTGCCAGGAGAGTTGAACGTGTTCAATATGAATGTCGTCGCGCTCACCACGGACCCGAACCTCTCAGCACGCTGCAGAAAAGGGCCCCTGATGATCCGGGCGCTCGGGCAGCCCCGCACCCATCCCCACGACAGCCCCAGAGCCTCCCCCCAGAGGAACTGCACCCAGCTCTGTTGGAGGCCGCTCTGCGATGATGCGCAGTGTGGACCACACGGACGCTCTGGTGAGGCTGGGCAGTTGGACTGCCGGGCAGTGGGGCCTGGTGACACAGGCGCAGGCCGCCCAGGAAGGCGTCGATGCTCCCCGGCTGACCCATCTGGTGCAGGCGGGTCTGCTGAGGGCGGTGGACGACGGGATCTATCAGCTGGCCGGGGCGCCCGAGCCGCGGCACGGCGACATCAAGGCCGCCTGGCTTGCGATGGATCCCCAAACGCCCGCATGGCGCCGGCTGCAGCCCGCCCGCCCGGGCGCGGTCATCTCCCACGCGTCCGCCTGCCGCCTGCACCAGCTCGGTGATCTGCCCGCACCGGTGGTGGAGATGATCGTGCCGCCCGGGACGCCCGGTTCGGGGCCGGGCCGGTGCCTGCATGACGGGCCGGTCCTGGATGCCGGGCACATCGCGCTCGTGGACGGACTGCCCGTCACCACGCCCACGCGCACCATCACCGACCTGCTGCACGCCGGAGTCGACGGCGCACACATCGGCGCGGTGATCGCGGACGCGGCCGGCCGCCACCTGGTCAGGCCCGACACCCTCGCCCCTCATCTCCAGCCCTTCACCGCCGCCTACGGGCTGGCTCTCTCGGCGACGGGCCACGACCTGATCGACCACCTCACAGCCCAGGCGGGTGAACGGGTGGGCGCCGAGCAGGTGAGGCGGGTCCTCGTCCAGGCGCGTGTGGAGGACGTCGCCGCCGCCCTGACCCGCCAGCCGGCCGCATGGCGTCAGCAGCTCCGCCAGCACCTGGCGCCCGGCGCGGACGGCGCGTGAGCCCCCAGACGCCGTCCGCGCGTGATGGGCCGGGGCCGGTCCTGGAAGGCGCCTTGGCGCTTCGGCGGGCACGGTGGGCGTCGCACGTACGCTTGAATCCCTGGCCGCCGACCGCCGCTGCTTCGAGGAGCCAGATGGACCAGGCGTACACAACTCCGGCAGCCTTCCACGGCGCACTCAAACACAAGGCCCAACTCACCGCCCGGCACGGCGAGATGGGCGTGGCCGACCTGCTGACGTCCTTCTATTTCAGCCGCCTGGTGGCCCGGGTGTTCCAGGCCCAGCCCGAGCGCTGGATCCTCAAGGGCGGCCACGCGCTGCTCACGCGCTACCACCGCGCGGCCCGCCTCAGCCAGGACGTCGACATCCAGCACGACGGCGTCGCCGGCATCGAGGAAGCCGTCACCGCGCTGTGCGCGGCCGCCCGCAGCGACCTGGGCGACTACCTGCACTTCGAGCCCGCGCGATTATCCACCCACCAAAACGGCGCCGCCGGAGCCAAACAGAAATTTGACGTGTATATGGGCGCCCACCAGGTCGACACCCTGCGCGTCGACGTCGTCGCCGCACTGCGCCCCATCACCGCACCCGACCTGCGCACGGTCACACCGCTGATCGACCTGGGCTGGCCCGCCGACTGGCCCCAGGCACGCCTCTACCCGATCGCCGACCACCTCGCCGACAAAGTCTGCGCGCTGTACGAACGCCACCGAGGCATCCCCTCGACCCGCTGGCGCGACCTGGCCGACATCCTCCTCATCAGCCGGCGCGAAGCCCTCGACGGCCACGCCTGCCAGATGGCGCTGCGTGCCGAGGCCCAGCGCCGCCAGCAGGCAGGAACCGACCTCGACCTCCCCGACAGGTTCGAGCCCCCCGGCCCCGCCTGGCCTGAGCGCTTCCCTGCGGCAGCACTCCAGGTGCCCGGGCTGAACGGCTGCACCACGTGGCCCCAGGCGGCCACCGCAGCGGGCGCCTTCCTCACCCCGCTCCTCGCCGCCCATCCGCCCGGCCACTGGAACCCGGCCGAGGCCGTATGGCACCCCCAGCCACAGCAGGGTCTTGCGTTGACGCCCGCCCGCCTCGCCCGGCTGCGTGCCATCACCGGCGCCGTGACACAGCGGACCACGGCAGCCCCGGCGCCCGCGGCACTACGGCCAGCGCGCCCCCGCCCCGACATCCCGCCCCCGGCCGACGGCCCCTCAAGAACGCCCGGCCGCTGACCAGCGGGCACAGACATCGGTGCAGGCGCCCGCGAGTACACGCAGCGGCATCACCCGCGGGCCGACGATTCAACGCACAGGCAGCCGAAGCGCCAGTCAGCCCCAGAGTCAGACTGTGACTTTGCGCAGTAGCTGTCACCGCGAGGACGGCTCGACCTGGGCTTCTGCTTCGACATGAGCGCGGTAGTTGTCACCAGATTTGCGCCGTGCTTGTCACCGGCGCCCCGACGGCTTTGCAGCCTTGTGGTCATGTGTCGGATGGCGGCCTCGACCCCCTCGACCTCCTGGATCGCGACCCTGCGTCCGCTGGGCACTTCGGGAGGTCGGGGGCGCGCTAATGGTGGGTCCAAACACGGATTGTCGATGACTCCGTGACGCTGCGTAGGTAGGCTGCGCTTGTCCGTGTCCAGTCCGGTCGGAGCGCGAGCCCACGAGGGCGGCTGCCGGGCTGGGCCTGCTGCGTCAGTGGGAGAGTCATGACCAACGTCCTGCTCAAGACCAACTTTGGTGACATCGAGCTCGAACTCGATGCCGAGAGGGCACCCAAGACGGTTGCGAACTTCCTTGCATACGTCGAGAGCCGTCACTACGACGGCACGATCTTCCATCGGGTGATCGAGGGCTTCATGATCCAAGGAGGAGGCTTCGACAAGAGCATGCGGGAGAAGCCGGCTCCGAACAGGGTCGAGAACGAGGCGAAGAACGGGCTGAAGAACGTCAAATACAGCGTGACCATGGCCCGAACGTCAGACCCGCAGTCGGCCTCCGCGCAGTTCTTCATCAACGCCAAGGACAACCAGTTCCTCGACTACCCCGGCCAGGACGGGTGGGGCTACGCAGTGTTCGGCAAGACGGTGCGAGGCACGGACGTCGTTGACAGGATCAACAAGGTTAAGACAGGCACCCAGGACGTGCCTGTCCAGCCGGTCGTCATCGAGTCGGCCGCCGTGGTGGCGTGATCTTAAACTAACCCGACCCGGTCAATCGAGCTGAATCCTCCAGCGCTGGCCGATGATGTCGCGCTTCGGTGCAGATGATCACTTTGAGTCGCGAGGCGGCTGGTGACAACAATCTTGCTCAGGTGACACCTAGCGTGCTCAGTCACACAGACCCCCGAGTGATGCCGCGTACATCCTCACTGTCAGACCCTCCTGCGAGGATAGGAATACATGTTCGCTCACCGCCTGTGGCCAGGGGTGATCCTCAACGCAAGGGGTCGGTATGCGGAACTTCAAAGTGGTGTGGCGGACCGGTGGTGACGCGAGGGTGCGGACCTCTGCCGTGTCGTACTCGGAATCAGCTGCGGAGCACCGTCGCCAGCGGCTGGAAGCCGACGGGGCCGTGGTGCGTGTTGTCGAGGCGGAGCCGGGTGGGGATGTTCCTGGGAGCGTCATCGAGGAGGTACGGGCCGGGGCCGGATCGGCGGCATGACCGGGGACGGCCTGGCGTTCGATCGTCTGGAGATCAGGGTGCTGCCGCCCACTCCCCGCTTCCCTGCCCAGCTGCGGTTGTGGGGCAATGACAAGGACGTGGTCGACGTCGCGGTCGGTGAAGGCGGCCGCGGACCGTACGCGGCTGATGCGCTGCCGGCCGACCGCCCCAGCCCACTGCGGGCGACCGCCCGGGCGCGCCGCCTGGAGCTGGGAGAGCCCCAGTGCACGGGAGGCTGCTGCGGCGTCCTGACCGTGCTTGTGCAGCGGTTCGGGGAGATCGTGTGGTGGTCGCACTGGGAGGTTCCGCGGGCGGCGGACACTCCCGCGCCCTGCCCTGTCCCGGAGTTCCACTTCGAGGCGCGTCAGTACGACGCGGAAGTGGCTCGTGCTGAGGCGGACCGCTGGTGGCAGATTCACCCGTAGTCCAGGACGTGCGGACCCCTGCGGAAGGAGAACGAGGGATGAAGATCAGCCCTGCAGGTGAGATGGCCAGTTGAATGTGACGGTGCAGGGTGGAGGCCGGGTGTCCTGCCGGTGCCCGCCGCGTCTCGGGGAGGGGCAGACGGTATGCCTGAGTACGGTTTTGTCCGCGCGTCGGATGAGGTTCTGGCGGTCCGCTACGAGCTTGCGGCGCGGGTGGTTACGGCGCTGCGGCGCGCCGGTCTGCCCGCTTTCATCGAGGGGGAGGAGAGTTCGCAGGAGGGGGCGGGAGCCAGGGGCGAGGTGAACGCTGACGCGGAGATGGGTGCGGCTGTGTCCGTGTTCTGGGCCTGCGATCCCGCCATGGTCCAGGCCGCCGTCGACAGTCTCCAGGCCGGGCAGGTCGATACGCCGGCCTTCCGGTATGTCGGCACGATGGGTCTGCACATGCAGAGCGCGCTGATCAAGATTCTGTTGTCGTCGGGGATCATTGCCACGCTGGAGAACGACACCATGAACCCGGACGCTGTCCTGGTGTTCGGGACGATGTCCGACCTGCCACCAGCGCTCAGGCCCGCGTTCGTTGTACCGGAACCCGCCGGCCAGCCGTCCCCTGACGGCCCGTCCTCCGCCGTCTGACCAGCCCGGTGCACCGGATACGGCGCCCCCTGCCTCACCCGTCGTCGGTGCCGTTCCCGCACGAGGTGGGGGATACGGCACCGGGCAGGGCCCCCGCGTTCGCCCCCGCACCCGCCCGGCCCCTCTCCTCGTGCTGCGGGGCGTCCGCGCCGTACAGGCCGAACGGGCCCCATTCCCCTGGGTGGCGCGCCCCCAACTGGAGGGTGGCACCCTTCATCCGGTAAGGCCGCGGAATCATGTCCCCTCCGTCCCGTGCGCACCGCCGTCAGGCCACGGTCGGCTGCGCATCGAGCGTAAGGGAAGAGGAGTTCACCGGCACGAGACGACCGGCATCCTCTGGCGCGCTGCCTGCGGATACGGGGCCGTGGTCTGCGAAGCGGGATCGGCTGACGTCCGCGAACTCACTGAGGGTCAGCACGATGAAGCCAAGGCCAAGCTGGCCGGGGTCCGGGCGAGGATCGGCTTCACCCCGTTCCAGGACGGCGTGCACGTCCTGGACTGCCATCTGCAGCGCCCCCGGCCTGATGGCCGCGCGGCAGCGGGAGTTCCGCGCCCACTGTGAGAAGTGACGTCAACAGCACACCTGATGATGCGCTGTGGCCTGCGGGATCGACGCTGGCCCGCGTCTGGCTCGTGCAACCGCGCAGGCGGCCGAGCTGGCCTGGCGTGGGTGACCGGCCGCCGAGCGGGCTGTGTCCAGGGTGGACCGGGCCCGCGTACGTGCGAAGTGGCCGCGGGCCCGGCATGCCGTCGGCCTGTCAGCGACAGCGCTCCCACGCTAAGGGACGGGCGAGCGGGCCGCGCGCTACGGCGCCGACCAACCCGGTGGTGTTGAGGGGACTGGCTCCACGCGGCGGTCGGCGCGCGCTCTCGCAGCGCGCCCCAACTCCTGGTCACTCCTGGAGCCGGGTCGGGACGATGTTGTGCTTCATGGCGAAGGCCACGTCAGCGATCCTCACCGAGGACTGCCGGCGGTATTCACGGACGAAGGCGAGATACTCGTCAGGGTCTTCAGGGGGAACATCGCCGTCCACTTTCGCGTAGTCGGCGCGCACGGTCTTCCCGTTCGCCAGGAGGTCAGCGGCTCCATGCTGCCAGACCGCCTTGCCCGGCTTCCATCAGTGCCGAAACGGCATTCTGAAACGTCATCTCGCCCGTGTCCACAGCGTGCCCGCAGGGGCGCGGGCGTGGCACCGGTGCGGGGGCATTCGTGCGGGTGGTGCTGGTCGGGCTCCATGTGCCGGAGGGCGAGCTGCTGTTCGCGGGGCAGCTCGTCGAAGAAGCGGGCCGCTGCGAAGCGAGTCTGTTTCTCCGTGAGGGCCTCGTCGCGGTCGGTGGCGTCCAAGGCGGCCCACGCGGCTGTGCACCAGGGGGTGCTGGCCTGGGGAAAGGCGTGAAGTGTCCCGTGGTCGAAGCACCAGGCGTAGGTGACCGGTCCGGTGGTAGGCATGAACATTCTCGCGTGTACGGGGCTGCTCAGGCCTCTGCCGCGCTGATCTGCCGGTGCGGCGGGCCGGGGTCGGTTCAGCGGGAAGGGGCCGGGTGGTGGTGGCGGGGCGGGTAGCGTCGCCGGCGTGGCGGTGGGCGAGGCGAGTGCGAGCAGCAGCGCGGCGGGACCGGGGGCCGGCGGGCGGGCGTTGGCGGTGTGCCGGGGGCAGCAGCGGCTGGAGGCCGGCCTGTGGCGGGCTCTGCGGGACCAGGACGAGATCATGGACGAAGCCCTGGCGGAGGAGGAGTTGGGTCTGCTGGCGGCCTGCGCGGGCCGCGCCTGCCTGCACCTGCGCGTCGACCCGATCCTGCTGGGCTGGTTGATGGCGGTGATGCCACCGGCCCTGATCGGGCCGGGCGCGGATGCGGAGCTGGCGGGCCTTGCGGGACTGCGGGTCCTGGCATGCACCGACGTCATCGAGTTGCGGCTGATCGACGGCCACGGCCGCCTGGTCCTGCCCACCGATAGCGAAGGGCACCGAACCGTACGCGAGTGGGGCCGCGATCAGGACTACACCCTGTGCGAGCGGGGCTGCCCGCCCCTGCCCTGCCTCTCCGGCGTCGAGAGCACCGGACACCGCGACCTGATGCACCCGTTGGGCACCGCCCCGGTCCTGCACCGGGCCGAGCGTGCGGCACTCCTGCAGGAGGAGGACCCCCTGAGCGATGCCCAGGACAGCCGCCGCCTGTGCGCCCGTCTGGCCCGCCTGCCAAGCCTGCGGACCGCCCACACCCTGCCGCCCGTCCTCGCCCTCGGCCCGCCCCCAACCAGCCTGCCCCGCCCGCGCACCGCCCACCATCCGCGCATCTGCCGCATCCTGGGGCCGGACCTGTTCACCCCGGTGCCCGGGTCCGCGCTGCGCGGCGGAACTGGGCGACGCGCTCGCCCTGCAGCTGCTTCAGCTGCTGGAGGCGGGCACCGTCGCGCCTGGAGACGTCCTGCTCGATGTGACCGGCATCGTGACCCGGCTGCGCGACCGCAGCGCCGCCATCCAGTGGGGCCAGCTGGTCCTTCAGCATGTCGCCCAGCGCCACCACCTGCTGCGCTACCGCCCCCGCAGCCCCAGCGATCCCGGCTCTGTGCGCCGGGGGCATGTGTGGGCGGTCAGCGAGGCGGCGCTGACGATGGCACCTCTCGCCCGGCGCAGCCTCGCCCCCGGGTAGGACAGCGGGGCGGGCGCCGGGCGCACGGCGTCAGCTCCTGGCGAATGCGGTGCAGGCCAGCACGGCTGTGGCGTCGGCGTTGAGGAAGAGCATGAACGGCCATGCCCTGTCCGCGCTGTTGAGACGACCGATCCGGATGCCTTGGCCGGCTGCGTGGTCGAGGACGTCGACGGTGTGGGTGAGGGCGATCGTCGGCTGGCCGCGCTTTTCGGTGAGCCGTAGTCTCCTGCGGTAGGTGGCGGCGAGCCGGTCCGCCGGGACCAGGCAGCCGCAGCACCCGGCGGGTGGGAGTGGCCACGGTGAAGGGGCCGTGGCAAGGCGCGCCGTCCACACGGCGTCAGGACGCGCCGCTGGCCGTCTGCGTCTTCCACTCCTTCACCTGGACCATTCCCTCGGGAACTTCCCGTGTCCTCCGACCTGTTCAGCCCTTGATCTCCCGGACCAGGTTGCGGTCGTCGTCGTAGAGCTCAAGGGTGAAGCGCAGGTCGAACCGTGTGAGCAGTGCTGCGAGATCGTCGAGCCGGTCCGGGGCGATGACGCCGTTCAGCAAGGTGGCAGAGCCGTCGAACGGGTCGGCTTCGAAGCAGCACCAGCTGGTCTCGATTTCGTACCCTTCCCAGGAGGACGACCGCGACCGCCACCCGGCCCGCACGAAACGCTCGGCCACCCGCGAGGCGTCCCGGCTGCCCGGCAGCAGCCCGCACAGGTTGTTGTCGCTCTGCGCCCACCTGTCATCCAGGGCCGGGCCGTCATCCGATAGGTCCACATCCGGATTATGGATCACCAGCCGGCTGCTGACCCAACAGGCTTCCTCGCCAATGATCCATGAAATGGGGCCTGTTGCGGCCGCAGGTTCGCGCGGACGCGCCGAGACAGCGCTCTCGCCATGGCTGGGGCGGAGCGGTCCCTGATGCCATGAAGGGCTCCACCGCCGTTGACGATCAGCTCCAGGCTGTGGCCGCTCACACCTCGCAGGCGCTCGAAGCCGTGCTCGGCCCCGGCCGGGCGAGGGAGCTCGACAACCTGCCGGACTTGGTACACGACCATCCGTCGTTGCTGTACGAAGCCAAGGAGCGCGGCCGCATGCAGGTCTGCCAGCACCTGGCGAGCCCGACTCAAGGCGTCTGTTCGGCGAGCAGCCCGATGTCCTGCGCTGCGGAGCATGCGCGTTCGAGGACGGCGCGGACCGCCGGTGCTCCCCGTGCGGCAGCGAGGCCGGCCCAAACGCCGCAAGGAACGTGTTCCCGTACGAGTCGTTGTGTTCTCCCTCCACCGCTGTCCATCCTGTTAAGCGGCGGGCGGACGCTCTCCAGGACACCTTCTGATCCATGCCACGGAGGTGGGTCAGCCGGGCAGGACGCCGCCGGTGACGGTGACCGGCTGGGCGTCGGTCGCGGGCGCGGTGACGTCGACGGGTTTGCCGTGGTCGCTGAGGTTGAGGGTGGTGTTGAGGTGGAGGGTGTCGAAGTCGAAGGAGAGCCGGGCGCGGACGAGTTGGCCGTGCGGGTTGATCCAGGCTTCGGCGTAGACGGGAAGGTCGGTGCCGAGCGCGTCGCGTATCGCGTCGGCCTGTTCGCGGGCCTTGGCCGCTTGGCGGAGGGTGATGGTGGCGTGGTCGAGGATGCCCCGGTAGCGCACGCACCGGGCGCCGCTGATGGTGTCCTCGCCGCCCTTGGTGACGCGTCGCATCGCGGCGATCTGCACCAGGACGTGCTCGGGATCGTTGACGGGCGCGCGCAGCAGGTAGTGGGACTGTGCAGCCGTGCGCTCCAGCCTGCTCCACGTGCGCGAGGTGTTCTTGTTGTTGCGCAGGTAGACGGTGCCCGAGGTGAAGACCTCGTCGAGGTGGCTGATGGCGCCGCCGGGGAAGTCGACCGCCAGGCGGCCCTTGTCCGCGGCCATGTCGAAGCTGCCGGTCACCGTGAGGGGGAAAGAGCCGCGGTCGTCACCGACTTCGACCTTCTCGTCGATGCGCGCCGTGGTCGCGCGGGTTGCGGCGACGGCAGCCCGTACGAGAGCTCCGGCATCGCCGGGGGAGGGGGAAACGGCGCGCGGGTGCGCCGTATCGGGCGTAGCCGGGGAGCGGGAGTCCGTGGACTGGGAGCAGCCCGCGCACAGCAGTACGGCAGCACTGGCAGACACAAGCACACGGCGCACGACAACCCCCAAGATCCCGTAGCTGGGCCGCCCCCCACACCCCGCAGCCCACAGCAGACGCACAGGATGTCATGCCCGCCTCACTCCGAGTGGAGCGGGGCAGACAGCTGAGGCAGCCTCCAACCGCAGCAGAGCGGGCCAGGACCTTCCACGTGGCTGCCGCCAGCCGCGGACTACCGGTGCCAGTACGTCACCGAATGGGTGGCCGACAAGATCCGCTGGGGCCTGAGTATCGACCCGGCCGAACAAGCGGCCCTGGGCGAGACGCTGACGGGCTGTCCCGACGAGTAGATCAGCGTCACCCGCGCCCGCTGACGCCCTCGGCCGGGTCCGCCGCGCGTGGCTTCTTGATGGCAGGAGCACCCTGACGCCGCCGTTGAAAGGCTGGCCGCATCGGCCCGCCTCGACGCGTGCTGCGCACCGTCGAGAGCCACCCACGCCCTTTTGCCGACTTCCGCGCGACCGGGCGGGTGTCCAGGGGTGTCGTGGCAGAGGGGGGTTACATGCCGCGGTCCGGACTGCTCCACGGTTGTGTGCGTTCGTCGGGGGTCATGGGAAGGGGGCGCAGTTGTACGGGGCCGGGGTAGAAGGCGGATGTGTGGGGGCCGGCCATGTCTTCGCCGGTGAGGTAGTGGTAGAGCCATTCGGCGAAGCCCATGTCGTATCGTGCCCAGCCGCCTTCCCCGTCTTCGGTCAGGAGCCAGGGGGCTGTGTCCTGCGCGGCGGCGAGGAAGAGCGTCTCGCCCCGGTCGGTTCCCGTGAGCGGCCACAGTCCCTCGCGGTGCCGAAGTTCAGCTCCTTCAGCCCGAACAGCACACGCGGGTCTTCGTCCGGGTCGAGGTCCCCCAGGACACCTGGGACCAGGCATGCACCGTGTCCCGTATCTTGCGGCGCAGGTTCCAGCGTTCGGTCGCGGGGTGGTGCAGGTACAGGTGGCCGTTGAGCTGGACGGGCGCGTACGCGTCCACCACGACGTGATAGTCGGCGGGCAGCTGGATGGCGAGCTCTGCGTGGAGGCGGTCCCAGGCGGCGGGGTCCGCGTAGCGGTTTCGGGCCCGGGCCGAGCATCGCCATGGCGGCCTTCAGATAGTCGGTCATGGGGATCCCTTGCTGGTGTACGCGCCGTCTTTGCGGCAGGCAAGCCCGCTATGGGGCGTCTGGTTACGGTAGGAATCATCCCAACCTGCGAGCCGGTTGCGGGTGCCGGGTTCCAGCGGGGTCTGCTCAGGACGCTGATCGTGCGACACGCATGCGGTCGCCGCCTGCACCGCCTCTGACTCCCGCTGGTCGGGCCCGCAGGCCTGGCGGCACGGGCAGGGCCGCAGCCAGCTTCTCGCCCATCGAGGCGTGTCTCTTTCGCTGCCGCTGCTGGGGGCTCGTTGGGGCCGAGGTTGATCGCGACCGGCCCTGACGCCCGGTGGCGCCTGCCGGGGCGGCAAGGACGCTACCGCGCGAGGACGTTGACCGGCCGAACTCGCGGCCGCAGCACACCGGTACAGGCGCGGCCGCCCGCCACCGGCCGCCTATGAGCGGGGCTGCTGAACGCAGTTCCCGGCGGGGCATCGGCTTCATCAATGGGCCCCGCCGGGCGTTCCCAGCCTGTCATACGCCCCGCTCACCAGCTGGTGAGGTGGGGAGCGTTGCCGCTGGGAGCGGCACCGGGACCGGCCCGGGGCGCGCGCCGGGTCAGTCCTGCTCGGCGCGGGGCAGAGCGCGTCCCCAGCCCGGGTCACGGTGCAGGTCCCCGTTCGGGTTGGCGCCTCGTACGCCCCAGACTCTGTCGCGGCGGATCATCTGCTGCTCCCTCCCGTCACGCGCGCGGTGGGGCGCGGCTCCCGCAACCGCAACGACGCGGTGATCATCTGTCACGGCAGATGTTCCTCCATGCCGTGCGGTGGGATCCCTTCCTGATGGCACAGGAGCTCCGTGCGACCGTGTCTCCTTCCCCGGTCTGCCTCTGTGCGGCAGTGGCCCCTCAAATGGCTGGAGTTGCTGGCGGGCACGTGGTGGAGTTGCCGGTATGAGCTTGTTGCGGCACCCGGGACTACCTGGATGCTCCCGATGGTGTCTCGGAGACGGCCGGTTTCGAGCGGTGGCGTACGAGTGTGTGGGGTTCGCCCATGGTCCGCTCGCTCGGCGCGCGGTTCTTTCCCCGCCTGGCCGGCGGCGACCTCTACGTCGAGCCGGACGAGGCCGGTGCCTTCCTCGACGAGTGCGCACTGCTCGCTTCCCGCGTGCCGCTGATCGTCGCGGGCATGGACCCCGGCCGCAGTGTTGAGGAGCACACGCACCACCTGACCTCGAAGCTGGCCCACATCAGCCACGCCGCCCGCCGCGCAGTTCAGGCTGGTGGCGGCATCGTGATCTGGTAGGGACCGGGGAGCGCTGTGGGTTGCGCGGGGCTGGGCAGGTATTCGCACGGCTCTAGTTCCGCGAGGAGCGGCCCCTCACCTTGCGGGCCTTGGCCGGGCCGCGCCGGTACCGCTGTCAGTTCGCTGCCGCTGCCGGGGCTTGTTGAGGCCGAGGATGGTCAGCAGGGGGAAGCCATTGAGTGCCCGGGGAGGAACCGGATTGGCTTGGTGTGCGGCCTTGGCGGGTTCTCGTCGTCTGCCGGGCGCCGCTCATGACGACGAGGGTGGCGGCCGCACGCTGTGCGGGCAGAGACCCCTTGGTGTTCGCTGGCCGTTCTTGGGAGACTGACGATACGGCGCCTCCGGAAGGCCGGTCGGGTCAAGAAGCGGTGTGGGTGCCAGCCGCACGCGTGGCATGCGAGCGGTGCCTTCGCGAACCCGTCGGACCCATCAAACACCACCACACTCATGACCTCGCTCACATACGCACGCGATCAGGCGCACGGTGTTGCTGATGTCGCCATCCCCGGCACCGTGCACTCCCGGTTGTCAGCAGCGCGCCCTGATGTCGGAGGATGAACTCCTTGCCGATCCCGCGCCCGAACGACCATTGGCTGATCAGGGTCACCGTCCGGGCAGCGCGCACCGGGAACACCCACGGGAGCGAGCAGCTGGCTGTGCTGCGTTCCGTGGCCTCCTACGATCCCGCCTCTCAGACCTGGTGCACCCTCATCGGCGCGCTCGACCTGGAGGGTCTGCGCACGCTGCAGGCTCTCTTCGATGCGGCACGACTGTTCGGGGCGGACATCCAGCTGGAGCCCTCGCCGGTCAGGGGCCGACGTTCACGAGCGACGGCCAGATATCGGCTCTTGTCGTGGCGTACTTCGACCAGGGGCGTCCCCTGGGCCAACTGCTGTCCTGAGCCGTCCGGCACGCTCGCGGCGGTTGATCGGCATGCGAGGTGACCTGGTCCGGGATGCCGCGCAGGGCCAGCCTTGGATGCAGGGGCGCGGGGTGGTGTCGGAGCCGTGTGGGAGTGTGGGGGTGGAGTCGTTGGGCGGGGTGGGGGAGGGGCACGATGGCGGCGCAGGATGGTTGGGCGGGGATGGGCTGGGACTGGACGGATCACGGCGACATCCGGGAGCGTCTGGAGCGGGGTGCTGATCCGGAGGCGTGGAGCGGGGGGCGGCCTCTGCACCGGGCGGCGGTGCTCGGCTCGGCGCAGGTGGTCGCGGAGCTGGCCGGGCGGGTCGCGGACGTGGATGCGCTGGAGATGGGGGTGACGGCGTTGTGGGAGGCCGTTGTGTCCCGGCGGCCGGACAATGCGCTGGCTCTGGCTGCTGCTGGGGCTGATCCGTGGCGGGAGTTGATCGGCGGCTGGTCGGCGGGGCGGTTGAGTCTGGCCGGGCCGACGCCGCACCTGTTCGCGCTGCCGGCCGGTGAACGCGGCCTGACCGAAGCAGAGCGCACCACGGCCGCGGAGGGCCTGCGGCTCGTGGACGCACTCGGCAGGTTTCACTACGAAGGCACGGGGCTGGCCTGTGTGGCCGGGATCGATGCGGCCGAAGCGGTGAGCCGTCTGCAGGCCACGCCAGCCGATCACGGCCTGGTCGCGGAAGTGCTGGAAGCCCCGTACGCACACGAGATGGACGACATCTTGCAGATCATCGGTGTGACGTCCGTGCCGGGCGGCTGCGTGGTGACCCAGCCCTGGGGATACGCGCCGAGCACGCCCGGCGTGCTGACCCGGCTGTCCGCCGGCACCCGCTGCTACGGCCTGTACGCCAACGCCAAGAGCGGCAACCAGGGCAGCATCGCCCGCGACGGCACCATCGCCGGCCGGGACCTGAGCCCCGGCGGCGGACCCCACGAGAGCGACACCGCCGAGGAAGTCCTGGCTGCCTATCTCTACCAGTACCACGCGGTGGCCTACGCCTGCGCCTTCGCGGGACTGCGTCCCGCCGATGCGCGCGCGGTCACCGGGCCCCCTGACGTGTGGGTCCAGCTGCCCCGCCGTGACTACTGGAGCCAGTGACACGGGCGAGGCCGAGGGGGTGCGAGCTCCGGCGCCCGGTGGCTCGGCGAGGTGGGGTGTTGCGCGGCCAGGTCGGCGCAGAGGCGCGGGATGAGGGCGCAGGTGTCGGCGTACTGTGCTGTGAGTGCTCCACCAAGTACGTAGATATGTGCGCCAGTAGGCAGTGTGAGCCAGTCACGTCATCCCGTGGGCACGGCGGTGGCAGGGCGATGAACGTCCAGGATGACTGCGGTGCCGGCCACGGTTCGGTCCTCGTGCATGGTGATGTGCTGGCCGGGCTGGACGTGCGCGGATGTTCACGACTCCGGGAAGCGGCGCAGGCGCCCAGGAGGCAGGGCTGTGACACGAGCGTCCGCGGCCTGCGGTGCGCTGAGGACAAAAAAGCCCGGCTACGGACGCAGGTCGTCGGCCGTGGCCGTGCCGTCGCCGACTGCCACACCCGCGCCGCTCCTGCCTTGATAGATTTGAACTCGTTCAAGTCTATTGGTTGAGGGTCGCTGGGGGCTGCTCATGGCGGTGGGTGTGCTCGTGGGTGGGGCGCTGCTGACGGTATTCGCGGTGGGGGTGACAGGGGCGGTCTTGGGCCTGCACGGGTTTCTGCTCGGCCGGTTGCCGGGCCGGTGGCTACAGCGTCACGTTCACCGTCCCCGGGTGTGGGGAGCGGGCGCCCTGCTCATGGCGGCCGGCTGGGGCTCCCCGTCCCTGTGTGTTGTCGGCCTGGGGCTGGTGGCTGTGGGGCATGTTGCGACGCCGGTTCCATGATCCGGCAGGAGAGGGCTCCGGTTTGGGGCGCGCTCACGCCAATCCCCCGCTGGCCGCCCCCGTACGACCACGCCGCTACGTCCGTCCTGAACCCGCCGTCCCGCCTCTCGTCTCGGCGGGGGCGGGTTGTCAGACCCGCCCGCCAGAATGGGAGTACACGTTCGAGCCACTGTGGTGGCGGCCGGTAATGATCCCCGGGGGTATAGATGCGGAACTTCAAAGTGGTGTGGCGGGACAGCGAGGGAGGAGTGCGCTCGTCTGCCGTGTCGTACTCGGCCACTGCGGTCGAGGACCGCAAGCAGCAGCTTGAGGGCGACGTAGCCGTGGTGCGCGTCGTCGAGGTGGCGCCCGGCGCAGACGTCCCCACAGGCGTCGTTGAGGAGATGCGGGCGGGACTGCCGTCGGCAGCCTGACCCTGCGGGCAGGCACGGGCTCCGCGGAGCGGTGGTGGGCGCGGACGTGTCGATCCGTGGCCGTCACCGCTGTACACGTCCTGACCCGGCCTGATGTGATCACGTGATGGTCGTGCTGATGCTTGTCTTTGCCGGTTTCGCGGTGTTCGGCCTGTTCGGCCTGGTGTTGATCAGGGATTTTCGTGGGGTGCGGTCGTGGTTCGAGGCCGAGGGGAACCCGGACGCGTACACCCGCACGTGGCGCAGGCGCGGCATGCTGGGGTTCGCCTGGATGGCCGTGTTCGGTTCGTGTACGTCGTCGTCGGCTTCGGTATCCGCGCCCTCGTGTGATCCCGTGCGGCAGGGTCCCCTCTGCCGCCGCACCCCGGCAGGGCACTCGGGCCATCGCCATACGGAAGCGCCCCCGGGCGCGTGCAGGGCCCGTCGTCGACGCCCCCTGTGCCGGATCTCGCCGGTGACCTGCGCGCGGTCATGTGACTGCGGGAGGATGGATACCCCCAAGTCCCCGTCCCCCGCCCCGGCGGCTCATGCTGTGGAGTAATCCATTTGCCTGGCAGCAGGGTGGGCGTGGCAGGCTTACGCGGTGTTTTCTCCCCTGTGGCCTCGCGATCTGATCTGGGACGAGGTGGACCCCGCGCGTCATTGCTTCAACAGTGAGACGGCGGCGCGAGTGGTGCGCTCGCTGGCTCCGGCCGGCTGCGTACCCAGCCGCCCGGACGTACCCCTCATCGATCCCGCGATGAGTGACTGGAGCCGGGGCGAGGCCGAGCTCTGGGCGGATGCCATGTCGTATGCCTTGATGCAGCACTACGGCCGCTGGGCCGTGGGCTGGCGCTGGGCGCACGACGAAGGGGACTTCGACGGCGGGCCTGTGGGGAGCTGGTGCTGCCCGCGCGACTCGGTCACCACCCCGCAGGAGACACTGGACCGGGTCATCGCGGCGCTCTGCGAGTGGCGGTCGTGGCTGGAGAGCCTCGCCGGGTGGTTCGAGGCCTACCCGCTGGACCTCGACGGCATCGAAGACCAGCGGATCTTGTGGGAGCGCACCGTCCGGAATCTGATCCTGCAGGTCGTCGACCGCACCGGCTGCGGCAGCGGGTGGTACGGGCATTGCCGACAGGTGCTCACCTGGTTCCTCGACCATTCGGGGGTCGCGCCGGACGTTGCGCGAGAGCTCGTGGACGAGGCGATCGGCGGGCGGTTCCGCAGCTGGAGCGGCCCCGACACGGTGCTGGTCGACGACGTCGCGGAACGCGTCACGCAGAGGCTGTCGCCGGACAACCGGCCGCGGCTGCCCGCTCAGCCTGCCCTCGACCACCTGGAGCGGTGGCTCGCCGTACGCGAAACGGTGGCCTGGCACGAGGCCCAGGACCGCGGAGGGCATGAACCGGTGACGCCGACACGCGACGGCGCCGCCGAAGACATCCGCGCCTTCGACGGCGCCTTGGACTCCGCCCGCGCAGAGGGCCTGCTCGCCGCACTCGCACGGCTCCGGGCCGACGCGGCGCGCGGCGCCCCCCTCGACTTCGCACTGCTTCAGGGCTGGCAGCAGCACGTCCTGGGTACACCTCGCCTGCCGGCGTTCCGCTCCCTGCCCGCCTTCGCCAAGGGAGGCCGGGAGCGCTACGGCATCGCCTCGGACACACACTCCCGCCTCGACGCCTGCCTGGCCGAGAGCGCCAAGGGCAACGGCACGCCGCTCCGCCTGGCCGCCCGGGCCGCACGCGCCTATCTCGACGTGTGCTTCCTCCACCCCTTCGACGACGGGAACGCCCGCTCCGCCTTCCTCACCCTCGCCTTCGTCCTTGCTCGCGAAGGCGTCGCCCTCGACAACGTTGGCCTGCTCCGCCGTATCTCCTTCCAGGCCGCCGACACCCAGGACGCAGTGATCCTGACCCGCTATATCGACCTCCACATCGCGGAAACACGGCGCCGCACCCTCTCCGCCAGTTCGTAGCACGCCCCGCCGTCGGCGCGAGCGCGGCGTCCGCGGCGCCCTCCCGTATGTCCTGCGCTGCCCGGTCCACAGGAGCGCTGGTGTACGCATCCGCGCTGATGTCGTGAATCAGTGATTCTGGTCAGTGGGGGAGGCTATGACCTGCGGGTCGTTCAGTTGCACTGGGCGGTGCTCGGCGCCGCTCGGTGAAGGTGAGCACCGGGGTGGCGTGTTCGGCGGAGTGGGCGCCTGTCACCTGAGTTTTGTCGGTGTTGCGGGCGGGTGTGCAGGTTGGATGAGTGGGTGTGCGCCTTCACTGGTTTTGGACATCCAGGGTCATGCTGGGGATCGGTATCCAGATGGGGCATGGGGCAAAGGGATCGGCCTACCAGGGTGTGTGGTTCGGGTTGACAGGCGTGCTCGGTGGCCTCCCTGGCCCCTTCAAGGGACATGGCGGTGGCCACCTCCGTATGACCCTCCGCCACCCGTACGAGGACCGGCAGCTGACCTTCGATCGGCACGCCGAGTGGTACAGGCCAACGCATATTCTGCTCCTCGCCGAGCTGATGGCGCAGACAGTCGCTGTTGGCGATGCTCACCGGCTCGGCGACGGCGACTGGCTTGCATTGGGCGGTCGGGCGCCGGGAGCTCGTGACGTCCTGGCCGATCGGCCGTCAGCCCGCGGCAGTGGTGCAAGCGGCCCTGAAGGACTAACCAGCTCTGGCCAGGAGAGGCAGACGGCTCTTCCTCTCCGCCTATGTGATCAAAAGGGAGCGTAGAGGAAGGCACTGACAGTCAACGAACGGCTGATGGCTTTGTTCGCGAGTTTGTTTCGACAGCGGTTGTTCATCGTCTCGGGAGGCACCCGGATCGCGTCGAGGTTGATGTTCACGAAGAGGGACAGCACCCCGCCGTCGAGATTCCAGTCGGGCAGGGCGGGTCTCGGCATCAGGGGTGCACGCCGCCGCCCGAGCCGGTTCTGTGGGCTGCCCG
>NZ_JBVIHM010000039.1:0-59762 GCF_055570295.1 Streptomyces sp. NPDC031265 | reverse complement strand
CAGACGGGGGGGGGGAGGGACGAGAGCCCTCGGGGGGGGGTGGGGGTGGCCCCCCCGGGGGGGGGGGGGGGCGGCGCCCCCCCCCCCCGCGAAGGGGTGCAGGCCCCCGCAAGCGGGCCCGGGGGCGCAGCCCCCGGGAAACCACCTCAACCACCCACCCACCCCCGGAGGGTTCAGGCGAAGGGGCGGGGTGGGGCTACTCCCGTAGGGACGCGATCGCCGCCCCCAGCGCCGCCCCCACGTCCGGCAATCCCCCATGCACCCCGTCCCGCACCACACGCCGACCTCCCACCACCACATCCCGTACATCCGCCGCCGCCGCCGCGAACACCGCCGTCTCCGCGCCGAGGCGCGGCAAGGGCCCTGCCGTGCGCGGCGACGTGAGCGACACCGTCGCCAGGTCGGCATGGGCGCCCGGGGCGATGCGCCCCGCGTCGGGCCAGCCCAGGGCCGCGTGGCCGTCCGCGGACGCCGCACGCAGCAGCGCCGCCGCCGTCCAGTGCCCCCGAGTCCGCGTACGCAGCCGCTCGTTCAGCTCCATCGCCCGCGCCTCCTCCAGGAGGTCGATCACGGCGTGGCTGTCGCTGCCGAGGGAGAGCGGGGATCCGGCGCGCTGGAGGGCGACCGCCGGGCCGATGCCGTCCGCCAGGTCGCGCTCCGTCGTCGGGCACATGCACGTGCCCGTCCCCGACCCGCCGAGCAGCGCGATGTCCTCGTCGGTGAGGTGGGTGTTGTGGACGCCCGTCGTGCGGGGGCCCAGCACGCCGTGGTCCGCGAGCAGCCGCGTCGGCGTGCAGCCGTGCGCGGCCAGGCACGCCTCGTTCTCCGCGATCTGCTCGGAGAGGTGGACGTGGAGGGGGGCCTCCCGCTCCTCGGCCCAGGCCGCGACCGTACGCAGCTGGTCCGCCGGTACCGCACGTACGGAGTGGATCGCCGCTCCGATCCGTACGCCGTCGCGCGGCTTGAGCAGCGCCGCCCGCTCGGCCCACGCCTGCGCCGTGCCGTCGGAGAACCGCAGCTGGTGCACGTTGGGCGGCTCACCGAAGCCGGAGGACAGATACGCCGTGTCGAGCAGCGTGATCCGGATGCCGGCGTCCGCGGCGGCCGCGATCAGCGCCTCGCCCATCGCGTTCGGGTCGGCGTACGGCGTGCCGCCCGGCGCGTGGTGGAGGTAGTGGAACTCGCCCACCGCCGTGATCCCGGCGAGCGCCATCTCCGCGTACACGGCCCGCGCCAGCGCGTAGTACGACTCGGGCGTGAGTCGCGCCGCGACCGCGTACATGGTCTCGCGCCAGGTCCAGAACGTGCCCGAGCCGACCTGGACCGTGCCGCGCAGGGCCCGGTGGAAGGCGTGCGAGTGGGCGTTGGCGAGGCCGGGCAGGGTGAGGCCGCGCAAGGCGACGGCGCCGGGGGGCGGCGCCTGGACTCCCTTGCGTACGGCGGAGATCCGGCCGTCCGCCACCTCCACCAGCACGCCCGGCTCCACCACGGAGTCGAGCCAGGCGTGCTCCAGCCAGTACGACGTCACCTGCACGCCAGGCCCTCCAGAACATCGGCGAGTGCGAGCACCCCGGCGACGCAGTCGTCCTCGCCGGCGAACTCGGCCGGGGAGTGCGAGACGCCGGTGGGGTTGCGTACGAACAGCATGGCGGTCGGGACCGTCCCGGACAGGATCCCGGCGTCGTGTCCGGCGCCGGTGCCGAGGACGGGGGTGTGCCCGCCGAGGAGCTTCGCCAGCTCGTCGCGCAGGGCGTGCCCGAACTCGACGACGGGCGTGAACGACTCCCGTACGACGGTCAGGTCCACCCCGTCCCGCTCGGCGCGGTCCCGCGCGGCCCGCTCGATCGCCGTGACGACGGTGTCGAGGGTCGCCTGGTCGGCGGCGCGCGAGTCCAGCCAGCCGCGCACCAGTGAGGGGATGGCGTTGACGCCGTTGGGCTCGCAGGAGATCTTGCCGAAGGTGGCGACCGCACCCGCGAGTTCGGCCTCGCGGCGGGCGGCGAGGACCGTCTCGGCGTATGTGAGCATCGGGTCGCGCCGGTCCACCAGACGGGTGGTGCCCGCGTGGTTGGCCTCCCCGGCGAAGTCGAAGCGCCAGCGCCCGTGCGGCCAGATCGCCGAGGCGATGCCGACGGCGTCGCCGCTGAGGTCCAGGGCGCGGCCCTGTTCCACGTGCAGCTCGACGAACGCGCCGATACGGGCGAGCCGTTCGGGGTCGGGCCCGATGGCGTCCGGGTCGTACCCGGCCGCCTCCATCGCCTGCGGCAGGCTGATCCCGTCGCCGTCCCGCAGCCGGTGCGCGGCCTCCACGGTCAGCTGACCGGCGGCGAGCCGGGAGCCGACGCAGGCGAGCCCGAAGCGGGCGCCCTCCTCGTCGCCGAAATTGACGATGGCGAGCGGCCGGGTGAGGACGGCCCCGCGCCGGCGGAGCTCGTCGAACGCGGCGAACGACGACACGACGCCGAGGGGGCCGTCGAAGGCCCCGCCGTCGGGCACGGAGTCCAGGTGCGACCCGGTGACGACGGCGTCCCCGGCGGCGGGGTCCCCGGCCCAGGCCCACTGGTTCCCGTTCCGGTCGAGCTCGTGGAACAGCCCCCGGGCTTCGGCCTGCGCCCGGAACCAGGCTCGGCACTCGGCGTCGGCGGGGGTCCAGGCGTGGCGGCGGTAGCCGCGGGTGCCGGAGTCGCGACCGATGGGGGCGAGCTCGCGCCACATCGCCTGAAATGAGGGAGCCTCCCCCACCCCGCCCCTCCCCGAAACGCTCCGCGGGTGGGGGTGGGCGGGGGAAGGGGTGTTCCCCCGGGGCTCCGCCCCCGGCCCCGCCGGCGGGGGCTGCGCCCCGCCAGGGACGTGCGCCCCTTCAGGGGCGCGGGGCTGTGACATGTGCGGCTCCGCCGCGTGGGCGCGACCAGCCCCCACCGGCGGTGAGACGGCCGACGACCCAGGGTCCCCCGGACCAACAGGGGCCGACGGGGTACCCCCCGTCACGCGTCACCCTCCCGCATCGGCACCCGCACGCCCCGCTCATCCGCGACCGACTCCGCGATGTCGTACCCAGCGTCGACATGCCGGATCACACCCATCCCCGGGTCGTTCGTCAGCACGCGCCGGATCTTCTCGCCCGCCAGCGCCGTGCCGTCCGCCACCGTGACCTGGCCCGCGTGGATGGAGCGGCCCATGCCGACGCCGCCGCCGTGGTGCAGGGAGACCCAGGACGCGCCGGACGCCACGTTCACCATGGCGTTCAGGAGCGGCCAGTCCGCGATCGCGTCGGAGCCGTCGAGCATCGCCTCGGTCTCGCGGTACGGGGAGGCCACCGAGCCGCAGTCGAGGTGGTCGCGGCCGATGGCGAGGGGGGCCGCCAGCTCGCCGGAGGCGACCATGTCGTTGAAGCGCTCGCCCGCCTTGTCGCGCTCGCCGTAGCCGAGCCAGCAGATACGCGCGGGCAGGCCCTGGAAGTGGACGCGCTCGCCCGCCAGCTTGATCCAGCGGTGCAGGGACTCGTTCTCCGGGAACAGGTCCAGGATCGCCTTGTCCGTCTTGGCGATGTCCGACGCCTCGCCCGACAGCGCCGCCCAACGGAAGGGGCCCTTGCCCTCGCAGAAGAGCGGGCGGATGTACGCGGGGACGAAGCCGGGGAAGGCGAACGCCCGGTCGTACCCGGCCAGCTGGGCCTCGCCGCGGATGGAGTTGCCGTAGTCGAAGACCTCGGCGCCCGCGTCCATGAAGCCGACCATCGCCTCGACGTGCTTGGCCATCGACTCGCGCGCCCGGGTCGTGAAGCCCGCCGGGTCCTTCGCCGCGTACGAGGCCATGTCGTCGAAGTCGACGCCGATCGGCAGGTACGCCAGCGGGTCGTGGGCCGAGGTCTGGTCGGTCACGATGTCGATGGGGGCGCCCTCGGCCAGCATCTGCGGCAGCAGCTCCGCCGCGTTGCCGAGCAGGCCGATGGAGAGCGGCCGGCGGGCGTCACGGGCTTCGACGGCGAGCCGCAGGGCGTGCTGGAGCGAATCCGCGCGCACATCCAGGTAGCGGTGCTCGATGCGGCGCTCGATGGCGCGCGGGTCCACGTCGATACAGATCGCGACGCCGTCGTTCATCGTCACGGCGAGCGGCTGCGCGCCGCCCATGCCGCCGAGCCCTGCGGTGAGCGTGATCGTCCCGGCCAGCGTGCCGTTGAACTTCTTTGCCGCCACGGCCGAGAAGGTCTCGTAGGTGCCCTGGAGGATGCCCTGGGTGCCGATGTAGATCCACGAACCGGCCGTCATCTGGCCGTACATGGTGAGGCCGAGCGCCTCCAGACGGCGGAACTCCTCCCAGTTCGCCCAGTCGCCCACCAGGTTGGAGTTGGCGATCAGGACGCGCGGGGCCCACTCGTGGGTCTGCATCACGCCGACCGGGCGGCCGGACTGGACGAGCATCGTCTCGTCCTGCTTGAGCGTGCGCAGGGTGCGCACCATCGCGTCGAAGGAGCGCCAGTCGCGCGCTGCCTTGCCGGTGCCGCCGTAGACGACGAGCTTGTCGGGGTGCTCGGCGACCTCGGGGTCGAGGTTGTTCTGGAGCATCCGGAGGGCGGCTTCCTGCTGCCATCCCAGGGTGCTCAGTTCCGTACCGCGCGCTGCCCGTACGGGGCGGGGTCCTGACATGGCGAGGCCTCCTCACGACGTGACTCAGATATTCACATCCTGGCCGTCTGAATAGAACTAGTCAATAGACCGGGTGGGGAGAAAGGCGAAGAGGAAGAGCAAAGGGGGCACGGAATCCGGCCGTATCCCTGCGCCGCCGGGCGGCCGGTGCTTGGCTTGATTCCATGACCGAGCCTGATGCCATGACCGGCACACCGGCGGCGGCGCGCCGCGACCAGGCCGTGCGGGCGGCCGTGGAGCAGGGGCTCGTCGGTCCGGACGCCCCGCTCGCGGCCCTCCTCGACGTCACCGGGATCCGGCTCGGCGCGGCCTCGCTGACCTCGTCCTTCGCGGCCGTGACCGACGCACCCGTACTGCACGCCTTCGCCGTCAAGGCGTGCCCGCTCGTCCCCGTGCTGCGGCTGCTCGCGGCCCAGGGGCTCGGCGCGGAGGTCGCCAGCCCCGGCGAGCTGGCGCTGGCCCGCGCCGCCGGGATCGGCCCCGGCCAGACCGTCCTGGACTCCCCCGCCAAGACCCCCGCCGAGCTGCGCGAGGCCCTCGCCCTGGGCATCGCCGTCAACGCCGACAACCCGCAGGAGCTGGCCCGCCTGGACGCCCTTGTCGCCACCGCCGCGACCGCCTCGCCGCTGGGCCTGCGGGTCAACCCGCAGCTGGGCGCGGGGTCCATCGGCGCGCTCTCGACGGCGACGCGGACCTCGAAGTTCGGGGTGGGGCTGCGGGACGAGGGGGCCCGGGAGTGGGTCGTGGGGGCGTACGCGGCCCGCCCCTGGCTCACCCGCCTGCACACCCACGCGGGCTCGCAGGGCGTGCCGCTCGCGCTGATGGCCGAGGGCGTGCGGACCGCTTACGAGCTGGCCGAGGAGGTCAACGCGCGCGTGGGCCGCCGCCAGATCGACACCGTCGACCTCGGCGGCGGGCTGCCGGTGAACTTCGCCTCGGACGAGGAGAGCCCGACGTACGAGGAGTACGCGCGGCTGCTGCGCGCGAAGGTCCCCGGCCTCTTCGACGGCTCGTACGCGCTGGTGACCGAGTTCGGCCGCTCGCTGCTCGCCAAGCACGGGACGGTGCTGGCCAGGGTGGAGTACGCGAAGACGTCCGGCGGGCGGCCCATCGCGGTCACCCACGCGGGCGTCCAGATCGCCGCCCGTACGGTGTACGCGCCCGCCTCCTGGCCGCTGCGGATCGCCGTGTACGGCCCGAAGGGCCGCCCCAAACCCGGCCCGCCCGTCCTCCAGGACGTGGCGGGGCCCGCCTGTTTCGCGGGGGACCTGCTGGCCGAGGCGCGGATGCTGCCGCGGCTTGAGCAGGGGGATTACGCGGCGGTGCTGGACACCGGGGCGTACTACTTCGCCCACCACTACGCGTACAACAGCCTTGCCAGGCCGGGCGTCTACGGCTTCACCGCGTCGGCGGACGGCGTCCGCTTCGCGGTGGTGCGGGAGCCGCAGACGCTGGCGGAGATCGTGGCGGAGTCGGGGGGCGCCACCCCGGACGCGCTGCTGCTTTTCTAGCCGTGTTCTTCGTCTGCGGGCCGGTGGGGGCTGGTCGCGCGGTTCTGTGGGTGGCTGGTCGCGCAGTTCCCCGCGCCCCTGAAAACCCTCGTTCGTGTGCGGACCGTACTGGGTTGCTCGCGCAGTTCCCCGCGCCCCTGAAGGACTGGCTGCGGCGGACTGCCCAAGGGGCGCGGGGCTGTGACATTTGCGGCTCCGCCGCGATGGGGGTCCCCCCTGTTCGAGCGAAGCCGAGAACTTGGGGGAGCGACCAGCCACCACCGGCCCCCAGACGAAAACGCGCCCCTGCCGAGCAGGCGGCCTACTCCACGAACAAGCCGCGCCCCGCGGCCCCCGCGTCGAACTCCTCCAGCCGCGCCTGCGCGTCCGGCAGGTCGTCGCACATCGCCTCAAGGAGGACGCGGCCGAGCAGCATCGGGGCGCAGGCCGTGTCGAAGGCGAGGCCGGTGCCGACCGCCGCCGGGATCAGCAGGTCGCTGTGGCGGGCCACCGGGGCGAACGCGGAGTCGGCGACCGTGACGACGGTGAGGTCCTTGGAGCGCGCGTACGCGAGCGCGTCCACCACCTCCTTCGGGTGGCGCGGCAGCGCGAAGCACAGCAGCGCCGACGCGCCCGCCCGGCGCGCCGCGTCGATGCGGTCCACCAGCATCGAGCCGCCCTCGTCGAGCAGCCGTACGTCGGGGTGGACCTTGGCGGCGAAGTAGGCGAAGCCGCGCGCCTGGGAGGAGGCCGCGCGCAGGCCGAGCACCGGGAGCGGCCGGCTGGCGGCGAGCAGCCGGCCGGCCTCCTCGACCGGCGCGGGGTCCGCGAGCAGGCCCGCCAGATGGCGCAGGTTCTCGATCTCGGCCTGGACCGCCTGCTGGTACTCGTTGTACTCGTCCTCGCCCTCCTTGGGCGAGGACGCGGGCACCACCTCGCGCAGATGGCGGCGGAGCGCCGGGTACCCGTCGAAGCCGAGCGCGACCGCGAAGCGCGTCACGGACGGCTGGCTCACCCCGGCCAGCTCCGCCAGTTCCACGCTCGACAGGAACGGCACATCGGCCGCCCTGCGCACCATGGAGTGGGCGATCCGCCGCTGGGTCGGTGTCAGCCGGCGCCCCTCGAAGAGCTGTTGCAGCCGTGCGGCAGGGCCGTCGCTCATGCCGTCCCCCTTCCTCACGCCCGGAACTCCACGATATTCAGTCGCCCAGAACTCTGCATGACCATATGCAGACGGGCAAGTACGGGGGCTACCCCCACTGTGCCCGGGCGGCCCCCTCCGTACCGTGGGGAAGCATGGAAGCCCGCGACGCCGATCTGAGAAAAGAACTCGACGCCACCCTGCACGCCCGCAGGGAGCTCGGCGAGGAGTACGAGCCCGCGCTCGTCGACTCGTTCCTGGAGAAGGTGGAACAGCGCCTCGACCCGGCGATCGACCGCCGGGTGCGGCGCCAGCTCGCCGAACAGCAGATGGTGGTGGCCCGCGGCGGCCGCCCGGCCGGGCAGAGCCCCGACATGGGCTTCGCGGAGCGCTTCGGGTTCGGCATGGTCTCGCTGGTCCTCGCCATACCGCTGTCCGCGATCGGCGCCGTGAACGCGGGGCTGAGCGGCCTCTTCGTCACCTGGCTGGGCATCTTCGGCGTGAACGCCGTGCACGCCGCCCGCCCGTGGCCGTGGCCGCGCCGCCGCCCCGACGACGGCGCCGACGACTAGCGACTGAGGAAGGTGAGCGCGGGGACCGCCGCACCCCCGGTCGCCCGGGGGGCGGGACGACGGCGGTCCCCGCGCGGGACACGGTCCCGGGTCAGGGCCGGTCGCCGCGTCCTGGGCGCCTGGAGGTCCGGGAGCCGCTCCGGATTTCCTTGACGCCGCTGGTGGTGCCGGCCGGGTCTCCCCCGCCGACATCCACCAATGTGCCGCACTCGTGTTAAGCGGGTGCTGCGCGGACATGTCGCGCTCGTACCAGTTCCGCGACCAACACGACGGACCGTCAACTGCCGGGGGGCGTACGGCGGTCAGGGGTGGGCCGGGTGCGCCGGGTGGGCGGTGGACGGCTCGGTGGCGGTCAGCCGCCGCCGGCGGCGGTGCTTGAGCAGTGCCCAGGGCGCGCGGGCCCCGCTGACCTCGGTACCGGGCTCCGCGACCGCCTCGGCCGCCGCCTTGGCGACCGGCAGGATGTCCTCGTCGCGGGCCGCGTCGAGCCGGTCGGCGTCCGGCCACAGCCCGAGCGAGGCGCAGAGCGTGGGCAGCACGGCCATCGCGGCCGTCGCGTACCCCTCGGCCGACGGGTGGTAGTTGTCGGGCCCGAACAGTTCGCGCGGGTTCGCCTCGAACTCGGGGCCGAGCAGATGGCCGAGCGAGACCGTCCGCCCGCCCTGCTCGACCACCACGATCGTCTGCGCGGCCGCGAGCTGGCGCGAGACCCGCCGGGCCAGCCAGCGCAGCGGCTGGTAGACCGGCTCGACCGAGCCCAGGTCGGGGCAGGTGCCGACGACCACCTCGGCGCCCACCGTCCGCAGCCGCCGCACCGCACCCGCCAGATGGCGCACCGACGTGGTGGGCGGCATCCGGTGGGTGACGTCGTTCGCGCCGATCATGATCACGCAGACGTCGGGGATCCGGACCGGGTCCGCCAGCAGCTGCGAGACCTGGCGGTCCAGATCGTCCGACTGGGCGCCCGGCTGCGCCACGTTCCGCAGCGTGACCATCTGCTCGGCCACCGCCGCGAGCCCGGAGGCGAGCAGCGCGCCCGGGGTCTGCCCGGCCCGCCGCACACCCTGCCCGACGGCCGTGGAGTCGCCCAGGATGCCCATGCGCAGCGGGGGCGTGCCATTGGCGAAGGCCACCCCGTACAGCCCGTCGGCGCTCGGCGGGTGCGGGGCGGTGGCGCCGCCCACCGACCGCTTGGCCAGCGCCGCCTCCGCGAGCAGCACGCCGACGGCGGCCGCCCCGATCAGACCGATCCCGCCGCCGCCGAACGCCGCGCCCGCCGCGATCCGGCGCGCCACCCTCGCCCTCGATCCGGCCGACACCCCGGCCGAAACGGTCGACACACTCCCAGCCACCGCCACCTCCTTGGAGCCGTACATCAGCTACCTGCCCGGTGACGGGTGTCGCTCAATCCCCGCCGTGAGGTGAACGGGCGCTCGCTCTGCGCATACGCTGGCGGCACCATCACGGAGACCCCGGAGACAACGGTGCAATTCCACGACTCGATGATCAGCCTCGTCGGCAATACCCCGCTGGTGAAGCTCAACAGTGTGACCGCGGGCATCCAGGCGACCGTCCTGGCCAAGGTCGAGTACTTCAACCCGGGCGGCTCGGTCAAGGACCGGATCGCCGTGCGCATGATCGAAGCGGCTGAGCAGAGCGGTGCGCTCAAGCCGGGCGGCACGATCGTGGAGCCCACCTCGGGCAACACGGGTGTCGGCCTCGCGATCGTGGCCCAGCAGAAGGGCTACAAGTGCATCTTCGTCTGCCCGGACAAGGTGTCGCTCGACAAGATCAACGTCCTGCGCGCGTACGGGGCCGAGGTCGTCGTCTGCCCGACGGCGGTCGACCCGGAGCACCCGGACTCGTACTACAACGTCTCGGACCGCCTGGTGCGCGAGACGCCCGGCGCCTGGAAGCCCGACCAGTACAGCAACCCGAACAACCCGCGCTCGCACTACGAGACCACCGGTCCCGAGCTGTGGGAGCAGACGGACGGGAAGATCACGCACTTCGTGGCGGGCGTCGGCACCGGCGGCACGATCTCCGGCACCGGCAAGTACCTCAAGGAGGTCTCCGGCGGGTCCGTGCGCGTCGTCGGCGCGGACCCCGAGGGCTCGGTCTACAGCGGCGGCTCCGGCCGGCCGTACCTGGTCGAGGGCGTGGGCGAGGACTTCTGGCCGACGGCGTACGACCGTGAGGTCACGGACGAGATCGTCGCGGTCTCGGACAAGGACTCGTTCCAGATGACCCGCCGCCTCGCCAAGGAGGAGGGCCTTCTGGTGGGCGGCTCCTGCGGCATGGCGGTCGTGGCGGCGCTGCGCGTGGCCGAGGGCCTGGGCCCGGACGACGTGGTCGTCGTCCTCCTCCCCGACTCCGGCCGCGGCTACCTCAGCAAGATCTTCTCCGACGAGTGGATGGCCGGGCACGGCTTCCTGGAGGAGGCCGGCCCCTCGGCCCGTATCGGCGACGTCCTCGCCGACAAGGAGGGCGCCATGCCGTCGCTCGTCCACATGCACCCGGAGGAGACGGTCGGGGAGGCGATCGAGGTGCTGCGCGAGTACGGCGTCTCGCAGATGCCGATCGTCAAGCCCGGCGCGGGCCACCCCGACGTGATGGCCGCGGAGGTCATCGGCTCGGTGGTGGAGAAGGAGCTGCTGGCGGCCCTGTTCGCCCAGCGCGCCTCGCTCTCCGACCCGCTGGAGAAGCACATGAGCGCGCCTCTGCCGCAGGTCGGCTCGGGCGAGCCGGTCTCGGAGCTGATGGCGGTCCTGGGCGAGGCGGACGCGGCGATCGTCCTGGTGGAGGGCAAGCCCACGGGCGTGGTCAGCCGCCAGGACCTGCTGGCGTTCCTGGCGAAGGACGCGGCGAAGTAGTCCCGCTGGTCGAGGGGGCGCCACACCTTTCGGGGTGGGGCGCCCCCTTTCCCGTGGGGCGGCGCGAGGCAGTCACTGAGCGCCCGCTTAGAAAAGAGGCCCGCATCACACGCGCCTCCCGATGACCAACTCCGTACGTACGGGTAACTTCCCAGAGAGTCCCCGAGGTCTCTGAGCCCGTCCCGCCGCCCCCATGGAGCCCGTGATGCCCGAAGCCGTAATCGTTTCGACTGCTCGTTCCCCCATCGGCCGCGCCTTCAAGGGCTCGCTGAAGGACCTGCGGCCGGACGACCTCACCGCCACCATCATCCAGGCCGCGCTCGCCAAGATCCCCGAGCTCGACCCGCGCGACATCGACGACCTGATGCTCGGCTGCGGCCTCCCCGGCGGCGAGCAGGGCCACAACCTGGGCCGCATCGTGGCCGTGCAGATGGGCATGGACCACCTGCCAGGCTGCACGATCACCCGCTACTGTTCCTCCTCGCTCCAGACCTCCCGCATGGCGCTGCACGCCATCAAGGCGGGCGAGGGTGACGTGTTCATCTCGGCCGGCGTCGAGATGGTCTCCCGCTCGGTCAAGGGCTCCTCCGACGGGATGCCCGACACCCACAACCCGTTCTTCGCCGAGGCCGAGGCCCGTACGGCCGCCGTCGCGGAGTCCGCCGGCGCCTCCTGGCACGACCCGCGCGAGGACGGCCTGGTCCCCGACGCGTACATCGCGATGGGCCAGACCGCCGAGAACCTGGCGCGTGCGAAGGGCGTCACGCGCGCGGACATGGACGAGTTCGGCGTACGGTCGCAGAACCTCGCCGAGGAAGCCATCAAGAACGGCTTCTGGGCGCGCGAGATCACCCCGGTGACGACCCCGGACGGCACGGTCGTCTCCACGGACGACGGCCCGCGCGCCGGCGTCACCGTGGAGGGCGTCCAGGGCCTCAAGCCGGTCTTCCGCCCCGACGGCATGGTCACCGCCGCCAACTGCTGCCCGCTCAACGACGGCGCCGCGGCGCTCGTCATCATGAGCGACACCAAGGCCCGCGAGCTCGGCCTCACCCCGCTCGCCCGGATCGTCTCGACCGGCGTCACGGGCCTCTCGCCCGAGATCATGGGCCTCGGCCCGGTGGAGGCGTCGAAGCAGGCCCTCAAGCGCGCGGGTCTCACCGTCGGCGACATCGACCTCTTCGAGATCAACGAGGCCTTCGCCGCCCAGGTGATCCCCTCGTACCGCGACCTGGAGATCCCGCTCGACAAGCTGAACGTCAACGGCGGCGGCATCGCCGTCGGCCACCCCTTCGGCATGACGGGCGCGCGCATCACCGGCACGCTCATCAACTCCCTCCAGTTCCACGACAAGCAGTTCGGTCTGGAGACGATGTGCGTGGGCGGCGGCCAGGGCATGGCCATGGTCATCGAGCGGCTGAGCTGAGCTGTAGCGGAGGGCAGGGGTCGCCCGAGGAACGAGGGCGGCACCTGCCCGCAGCGGAAGCGAAGCGGAACGCGACCAAGTCAACGCGCGGCTCAGCTGACGAGGCCCTACGCTGCGGCAGGGGGCATGTTGGGGCGTCCGGATGGGGGGACCGTCTGGGCGACACCTTTCAACCCGTTTCGGCCCGCCTCAACCCCGCCGCGTCCGGTTCGTGACCGAATCTCCCCCAGGATGTGACGTACATCCCGGGGGAGAGACATTCCCGCAGGTCACAGCGCTTTCAGGGGCCGCAGGGATAAACCTCAAGCACAAAGACCTGTCCGTTTCGTGACGTAATGCACTGACAAGGGGAGCGGACGCCCGACAAGCTGATGTAGGAAGTCGGGGGAATCGTTTGAATCCGGGAGTAAGTCAGTGAGCGCCATGTCTCTTGCCCTGCTGCTGACCACGGCCGCCGCCACGGCCGTGGGCGCCGCTGCCCTGCACGCCGCCCACGGGCTGCGCAAGCAGGTCGTGGCGCTGCGCGCCGACCTCGCGGCCACGAACGCCGGTCGGTCCGCCACCGTGCCCCACCAGGCGCGCGGCGCCGAGACGCCCGTCGCGGAGATACGCGCGGCCGTCGCCGAGGCGCTCGCCGAGGAGCGTGAGCGCGAGCTCGCCGAGGCGCGGGCGTTCTGGGCCGCACAGGAGGCGCGCGACGCGGCGGACGCCCCGTCGCTCCTGGGAGGCCTCGCGGGCCTCGGCGACGATGCTTCCCTGTTCCTCCCCCGGCAGACCGACTTCGCCGGCCTGGAGGGCATGGAGCTGGCCGCCGAGCCGTACGAGGAGTTCCCCGAGGACTCCCCGGAGCTCGCCGCGGCCCGCCGCCGCCACCCCTCGCACCCCGACTTCGTCCCGGTGCAGACGTCGGTCGTGGCCGACCACGAGTCCACGGTCTCGCGCCTGGAGCAGCTGGCCGAGGCCCGTACGGAGCTCGCGGACGTACGCCCCGGACCGCTCGGCACCCTCGACGTCTACGTCTTCGCCGACGGCACCACGCTGTGCATGACCCCCGGCCACCGCGAGACCTCCGAACGCCTCGCCGAGGCCCTCCGCGAGGGCGACACCCCGGTGCTGCTCGGCGGCTCGGGCATCTCCGGCGCGTACGCGCTGACGTTCTCGTGCGGCGAGGAGAGCGTGTACATCCTGGCGGACCGGGTCATCGCTTCGCTGTAGGTCCAAAGACACGGCCGTATGGAGTGACCCCCGGTATCGCGACGTGATGGCGCGCTGGGCGAGGCGCCGGACGGAGCGGCGTCCCGGGAGGCGGCCCCGCCGGGTCTGCCCCCACGGGCTCGGCGTGACGCTGACCGTCGACCTCGCGACCCGGAAACCGTTCAACGTCGGCTGCGCCGCCTGCGACGTGGAAGGCTGAATCCGACCCGGCGCGCAGGGGCAGGTTCCGGGGCTTGGCGACGGCGCCCCTCGCCCCCTACCCGAACGCCCGCCCCATCGCCCCCTCCACCAGCCCCACCGCCTCCTCCAAACCCCCGGCCGGCGCCACCCCCGTACGCAGCGCCTCGGCCAAATCCCTCCCCGCCACCGCCACTTGGTCCGCGACCGCGAAGGCCCCTGCGTCCGGCATCACGCGCGGCTCGGCGTCGGGGGTCTCGGCGAGCTGGGACCGGGCCGACAATTCCCTGGCCAGGGCGAGGCCTTCGGCGGCGGCGCCGCGGCGCAGGCGGCTTTCCGGGGCGGCGCGGAGGCGGTCGGCGAAGCGGTCCACGGCGGCGAGGAGCGGTGTCACATCAAGCACGCCGCGACCCTACGCGCCGCCCCGGGACTGTTGCCAATACGCGAACGCTCAGGCACGGTGGCATGAAGGACTTCCCCCGGGTTCTCGGCTCCGCCCGAGCAGGGGGGACCCCCAGCGCAATGCGTCCGGAGGCGCCGATGTCCCAAGTCTTCTTCGAAGAAACCCATCGCAACCTGCTCTCCCGCATCCCCAATTGCACCGGTCGTGAAGTCTCCGACTGGCTTCGCACCGTCGACGAAGGCCCTTCCCTCGTACGTTTCGAGGAGAAGGTCAGCTGGCTCCGGAGCGAGCACGATCTCGCCTACGGTCATGCCAAGGCGATCATCCATGAGTACGACCTGAGGCGGGCCGCGCGCCGCCTGCTCTAGGAAGGGACCTCTTGCGCTCCGCCCCGCCGATCCGACCACGGCGGGGCGCAGTGCCGTCCCGGCCACCACGCGGAGGGGCCCGCCCGGCTCTCGCCGGACGGGCCCCTCATCACTGCCTTACGGGCGTCAGTCGTCGCCCTGGAGGATCGCCACCAGTCGCAGCATCTCCAGGTAGATCCAGACCAGCGACATGGTCAGGCCGAAGGCCGCCAGCCACGACTCCTCGCGCGGGGCGCCGTACGTGATGCCGTCCTCGATCTGCTTGAAGTCAAGCGTCAGGAAGAAGCAGCCGATCAGGATGGCCAGCACGCCGACCGCGAAGCCGAGCGGGCCGAAGCTGCGCAGACCGCCGCCGTCGGCGCCGCCGAAGGCGACCACCAGCAGGTTCACCATCATCACCAGGACGAAGGCGATGGCGATGGTCATGCCGATGCGCGCGTACCGCGCGGTCACGCGGACCCAGCGCTGCTTGTACGCGAACAGCGTCGCGCCGGAGACCGCCAGGGTGCCCAGGACCGCCTGGAAGGGCGCGCCGGACCAGCGCTCGTTGAACATCTCGCTGATCACGCCGAGGAAGACGCCCTCGAACGCGGCGTAACCGATGATCAGCGCGGGGACGGGCTTCGCCTTGAACGACTGGATCATGGCGAGGACGAACGCCACCAGGGAGGCGCCGATCGCGAGCCCGTAGCTGGTCGAGGAGACCGGCAGCAGGGTCCAGGCGAGGGCCGCGCCCGCGGCCACCACGCCCAGCGTGATCGCGGTCCGCGAGACGACGTCGTCCATCGTCATCACGTTGCCGCGGGTCGGGGCCTGAGGGGCGCCGTACTGCGTGTCCTGCTGGGCGTAAGGGTTCGTCGCGTACGGGTTCGTCGCGGACGGGCTCGTCGGTGCCTGCGCGTACGGGTTGCCCCCGGCCTGCGGCGCGGTGTTGAAGCCCGCGTAGCCGTTGTCGCGGCTGAACCCCCGTCGCGAGAAGACCGGGTTGCTGCTCCTCATCTCACTCCTCCATGGCCGCCGAGCGCGGCCTTGCCGTCAAGGGTAATGGGAAAGCAAAACAATCACCCTAGTGCTCTGGGAGGATCTTTCCTCGCCAGGCGAGACGTACACCAGGGGCCTCGCGGTCACAAGAGTGCCACGGGAGACAACGGAAGACACCGGACGGGCATCGGCCGGGAGCTGCGGCGGGCCGGGCGGGGTGTCCTGGGGCGGAGGAGGGACGCGGCGCGGGGCCGCCCGTCGGGCGCGTGCGGGAACTGTTTACCCACGCGCCACTCATTCGCCGGTAATCCGGCCGCGTCGGCCGTTCCGTAGTCGTTCCGCGGTCGTTCTGTGCACCGAATTATCGGTTCTTCCACCTCTCCCCGGAGGGGGCGGGAGGTGCCCGGAGCCGGACTTGAACCGGCACGGCCCTAGGGCCAGCGAGGTTTAAGCTCGCCGTGTCTGCATTCCACCATCCGGGCTGGTCGCGCGGTTCCTACGTTCGCCCGAAGAGCCTATCGGGACGGCTCCCCCACCCGGCGGAACGATGGCCGATGTTGTCTTATTTTATTGGCGCTTGAGGGAGCGTCAGCCCGGGCCGAAACGGTTGCGGCACATGCCGCAGGCGGTTGGCAGGCATACCGGTCAGCCGGACTGTGCGTAGCGGAATGACGCGAATTCGACTCCTGCTCCCCGGCCCGCCCGCGCGGCCGCGGCGGGCAGGGCCGTCTCGGGGGCGGTGTCATACCGGAGGAGGAGGCGAGCGGCGCTCGTATAAGACTCAAGAGGGCCGGGGAACGGGTACAGGGACTGACGATCCGGGGGTCCTGCTGCATTGAGGATGGAGGAGTCCCCGCACCACGTCCGACAGGAGTCCTCCGTGACCACCATCCCCACCGCACACCGCGCCACCGCGGTGGCCGCCCGCGCCACCGAGCTGTCGAAGGTCTACGGGGCGGGCGAGACCCAGGTGGTCGCGCTCGACCGGGTGACGGTCGACTTCCACCAGGGCGAGTTCACCGCGATCATGGGCCCGTCGGGCTCCGGCAAGTCCACGCTGATGCACTGCGTGGCCGGGCTCGACTCGTTCAGCTCCGGGTCGGTCCGCATAGGCGAGACCGAGCTCGGCTCGCTCAAGGACAAGCAGCTCACCCAGCTGCGCCGGGACAAGATCGGCTTCATCTTCCAGGCGTTCAACCTGCTGCCGACGCTGACCGCGGCCGAGAACATCACGCTGCCGATGGACATCGCGGGCCGCAAGCCGAACAAGCAGTGGCTGGACCAGGTCATCGACATGGTGGGCCTTTCCGGGCGCCTCTCGCACCGGCCCACCCAGCTCTCCGGCGGCCAGCAGCAGCGCGTGGCCGTGGCCCGCGCCCTGGCCTCCCAGCCCGAGATCATCTTCGGTGACGAGCCGACCGGAAACCTGGACTCGCGCTCGGGCGCCGAGGTCCTGGGCTTCCTGCGCAACTCGGTGCGCGAGCTCGGCCAGACCGTGGTCATGGTCACCCACGACCCGGTCGCCGCGTCGTACGCGGACCGCGTGATCTTCCTGGCCGACGGCCGCGTCGTCGACGAGATGCTCCACCCGAGCGCCGACGGCGTGCTCGACCGCATGAAGGAGTTCGACGCGAAGGGCCGTACGAGCTGATCCGCGGGCCCACCGGCCCCAGCCACCCGCCCCCTGCCGAATCCCTCCAGGCCGAACCCTCCAGGACTGAGAAAAGCCCCATGTTCAAAACCGCCCTGCGCAACGTGCTGGCGCACAAGGCCAGGCTGCTGATGACCGTGCTCGCTGTGATGCTCGGCGTGGCCTTCGTCTCCGGCACCCTCGTCTTCACCGACACCCTCAAGAGCGCCTTCAAGAACCAGTCCGCCAAGAGCTACGACAACGTGGCCGTCGCCGTCACCTCGTACGGGAGCGGCGACGACAAGCAGGACCCCGGCGTCAGCAGGCAGACCGTCAAGAAGATCGAGGCCCTGGACGGGGTCGCCTCGGTCAACGGGCGCGTCGACGGGTTCGCCGGCGTGGCCGACCGCCACGGCAAGCTGATCGGCCAGGGCTGGGCCAACAAGGGCGGGAACTACTCCCCCGGCAAGGACGGCAAGGACCCGGCCTACACCTTCACCAACGGCTCCGGGCCGGTCCAGGACGGGCAGATCGCGCTCGACGAGGACACCGCGTCCAAGGGCAAGTACAAGGTCGGCGACCGGGTGCGGGTGGCCACCAACGGGCCGGTGAAGACGTACACGCTCTCGGGTGTCTTCACCACCGAGGACGGCGGGGTCAACGCGGGCGGCAGCCTCGTCCTGTTCGACACCAAGGTCGCCCAGCAGCTCTACCTCAAGCCGGGCTTCTTCCAGAACGTCAACATCTCCGCCAAGCCCGGCGCCGACGCGCAGAAGATCCTCTCCGAGGTGACCCCGCTGATCCCCGAGCACGCCACGGCCAGGACCGGCCAGGCGCTCGCGGACCAGGAGGCGAAGGACATCGAGGAGGGTCTCGGCGCGCTCAACCAGACGCTGCTCGCCTTCGCCGCCATCGCGCTCTTCGTCGGCATCTTCCTGATCTCCAACACCTTCACCATGCTGGTCGCCCAGCGCACCAGGGAACTGGCCCTGATGCGCGCGGTGGGCGCCTCGCGCTCCCAGGTGCGGCGCTCGGTGCTCACCGAGGCGCTGGTGGTCGGCGTGACCGCGTCCGCGATCGGCTTCGGCCTGGGCATCGGCCTGGCGGCCGGGCTGCGCTCCGCGATGTCGTCGTTCGGCATGAAGATCCCGGGCGGCTCCCTGATCATCTCGGCCACCCCGGTCATCGCGGCGCTCGCGGTCGGCGTCCTGGTGACCCTGATCGCCGCCCTGCTGCCCGCCTGGCGCGCCGCGAAGATCCCGCCGGTGGCGGCGATGAACAGCGTGCACTTGGCCGCCACCACCAAGTCCCTGGTCGTACGGAACACGATCGGCGCGATCATCACGCTGCTCGGCGCCGGTGCGGTCCTGTCGGGCGCCGCGACGGGCAAGGACGGCAAGACCATGATCGCCCTGGGCGCGTTCCTGGCGCTGGTCGGCATCATCATCCTGATCCCGCTGCTCTCCCGCCCGGTCATCGCGCTGGTCCGCCCGGCGCTGGCCAAGATGTTCGGCGTCTCCGGCAAGCTGGCCAGCCAGAACGCGGTGCGCAACCCGCGCCGCACCGGCGCCACCGCCTCCGCACTCGCCATCGGCCTCACCCTGGTGACCGGTCTTTCGGTGCTCGGCATCACGCTGGGCAAGGCCATCGACAAGACGACGACGGACAACATCAAGGCCGACTACATGGTCCAGATGGCGGACCGGGGCGACCTGGACAAGTCCGTGGTGACGGAGCTGCGCAAGGCCCCGGGCGTCGCGGCGGTCTCGCCGCAGCAGCCCTCGAACATCCAGCTCGACGGCGACTTCCAGAACGTCTCCGGTGTGACGCCGGGCGACATCGAGAAGGTGCTGCGCGTCGAGGCGCTCTCCGGCTCGCTCGCCACCCTGGGCAGGGGCCAGATCGCGGTCGACGACGAGACCGCGGAGAAGCACGGCTGGAAGGCCGGCACCAGGCTGCCCGCCGAGTTCGCCGACAAGAAGAAGAAGACCCTCACCGTGGGCGCGGTCTTCAAGAAGCAGGAGTTCCTCTCCTCGGTGCTCGCCCCGACCTCGATGCTCGACCCGCACCAGACCCGCCCGTACATCCGGGAGGTCTACGTGAAGATGGACGGCGGGGCCACCGCGGCCAATGAGCAGGCGCTGGTCAACGCCCTCGGCGACAACCCGGCGATCAGCTTCATGGACCAGAAGGACATCCGCGACGAGTTCGGCGGCATGATCAACACGCTTCTGAACATCATGTACGGGCTGCTCGCGATGGCGCTGATCATCGCGGTCCTGGGTGTCGTCAACACGCTGGCCATGTCGGTCTTCGAGCGCCAGCAGGAGATCGGGATGCTGCGGGCGATCGGACTGGAGCGCGGCAAGGTCAAGCGCATGATCCGCCTGGAGGCGATCGTCATCTCGCTCTTCGGCGCGGTGATCGGCGTGGGCCTCGGCACCTTCCTGGCCTGGGCCATCGGCCAGACCGTCAAGGGCTCCATCCCGCATTACGCGCTGGTGATCCCGTGGGACCGGATCGGGCTCTTCCTGGTCCTGGCGGGCCTGGTGGGCGTGCTGGCCTCGCTCTGGCCGGCCCGCAGCGCCGCCCGGCTGAACATGCTGACGGCGATCAAGACGGAGTAGTCCCCGCACTCGGACATACGAGAAGGGCCGGATCCCCTGGTGGGGTCCGGCCCTTCGTGCGTGTACGCGTCAGCTGCCCGCGCAGTACGACATCAGCTGGTCGTGGTTGGCCTTGAACTGGTCGTAGACCGCGTCGTCGTTGATCTTCAGGATGGTCTCGTCGTTGGAGCGCAGCGCCTGCCACGAGTAGTTGTGGCTGCCGGTCCAGACGACCTTCTCGTTGGCGACGCCCTCGTACGTGCCGTTCACCAGCAGGTACTTGGAGTGGATGCCGATGTTGACCGTGTGCCCGGCGGGCGGGGTCTCGAAGCACTCCACGCGCTGGGTGAGCTGCCCGTAGAGGATCGACTCGACGGTCTTGCCCATCGACGGGAGGCCCGTGCCGCCGCCGTTGGGGTTGGCGTCGGCCGCCAGGTACACCTTGCAGCCCGCGTCCACCATCGCCGCGAGCTTGGTGGCGATCTGGTCGCGGTAGAAGAGGTTGGCCGCCATCCGCACCTCGGAGTGCTGGGTGGAGGAGCAGGTGACCTTGTCGAGGATCAGCTTGACCGTGTCGGTGGCCGGGTCCGTCGAGTAGGAGGTGCCGGACGTCTCCTTGCGGGGGAAGAAGTACGTCTTGTAGTCCGGGTCGGTCGAACTGACCGGCGTCGAGTAGTAGTTGTTGTCACTGGTGCCCGAGGAGCCGTTCGCCACCTGGTCGTTGAAATACGCCTGGTAGTTGGCGTAGAGACCGGCGTCGATCAGCGTCACGGCGTTGTTGAAGAGGTCGGTGCGCTGGGTGCCCGACATGTTGGCCGAGGTCTGCACGACGACGTTGTCCGCCCCTCCCGTGTGGGAGAAGAGGAAGAACTTGTTGTGGTTGATCGAGCCGTCGTCGTCGGAGTTGAGCTTGCGGTTGGCGATGCAGCCGCGGCCCTGCGGGCAGGACAGGATCCAGGACGCCTTGGTGCGGTCGGTGCCGAGCGCCGCGGCCAGGTTCTCGTACTCGCCGCCCTTGGTCAGCTCGCTGCCGTCGGGCTTGAAGTTGTGCGACTTGTAGTCGACGACGAGCTTCACGGCGACGCCGCGGTCCTTCGCGGCGATCAGCGCGGTGCGCAGGACGTCGTCGGTGAAGGTGTACATCGACATCTGGACGGTGCTGCCCGCGGGGGCGTCGTTGACCAGCGAGACGACGTGGTCGCGGATCTTGTCCTGCTCGGCGGTGGTGCCGGAGGGGTCGTTGAAGATCGCCCCGTTGGTGACCGTGACGGTGTCGGCGGTGGCCGCGCCCGGCGCGGCGAAGGCGGACATCAGGGCGACTGCCATACCCAGCAGCCAGGTTGTGCGGTGGCGGTGCACACGAACTCCATATATGACATATGCATGACAATTTGGACGCCAGGATCGCCGCCCGGTTGCCGAACGTATCATTCCGCCTGCGGCCCGTCCGGGGGCTGGCCGCTCCCCCAGGTTCTCGGCTTTGCTCGAACAGGGGGGACCCCCATCGCGGCGGAGCCGCAAATGGTGCCGGCCCCGCGCCCCTGAAGGGCGCCCCGAAGGGGCGCGTTTACGGAGCGCTCCCCCAAGTACGCGCCCGCAGCGGCATCCCCGAGGCGCCGCCCTCCGGCGTCTTCACCGCCAGGACCTGGTTCACCCCGATCCGGTTGCGCTCGAAGGACAGCGCGGAGGCGGCCATGTAGAGCCGCCAGACCCGGGCCCGGCCCGGGCTGGTCAGCTTCACCGCCCGCTCCCAGCCCGCCTCCAGATTGGCCACCCACTGACGCAGGGTCAGCGCGTAGTGCTCGCGGATGGCCTCCACGTCACGCGCCTCGAACCCGGCGTCCTCCAGCGTCGACAGCGTCCGCCCCAGCGGCGCCAGCTCCCCGTCGGGGAAGACGTACGCGTCGATGAACTCGTCCACGTGGTACGCCGTCTCGTCCCCCTCGGGGCGCCGGGCGATCTGGTGGTTGAGCAGCCGCCCGCCGTCCTTCAGCAGGGCGTACAGGTCGTCCGCGTACTCCCGGTAGCGCTCGGAGCCGACGTGCTCGGCCATCCCGATCGAGGAGATGGCGTCGTACGGACCGTCCCGCACGTCCCGGTAGTCCTGCACCCGGATCTCGATCCGATCGGCCAGGCCCTCCTCGGCGATGCGCTTGCGGGCGTAGGCGGCCTGTTCGGCGCTGAGCGTGATGCCGACGACATGGGCGCTGTGGTGGCGGGCCGCGTGCAGCGCGAGCGAGCCCCAGCCGCAGCCGACGTCGAGCAGCCGGTCGCCCTCCCCGAGGCCCAGCTTGCGGCAGATCAGCTCCAGCTTGTCGCGCTGGGCCTCCTCCAGGGTGGCGTCGGGGCGCTCCCAGTAGGCGCACGAGTAGACCATCGACGGGCCGAGGACCAGCTCGTAGAAGGCGTTGCCCACGTCGTAGTGGTGGCTGACGGCCTGCTTGTCGCGGCGCTTGGTGTGCAGCCGGCCGGTGCGGCGGCGCAGTTCCTCGGCGGGCGGGGCGGGCGGCGGCAGGGGGCGTGCGAGCCGCAGCAGCTCCCGGGCGGCGGCCCGCAGCCCCGGGTCGCGTACGGGGTGGACCGCGTCCTTGGGTTCGCCGCCGCGGTCCCAGATCAGCCCGGCGATCAGGTCGAGGGCCAGATAGAGGTCCCCCTCGATGTCGAGCTCGCCCGCCACCCAGGCGCGCGCCAGGCCCAGTTCGCCCGGCTTCCACAGCAGTCTGCGCAGGGCCCGGCGGTGGCGCAGCACCACCACCGGGGCGCCCGGCGGGCCGGCCTCGCTGCCGTCCCAGGCGCGGACGCGGACCGGAAGGTCCTCACCCAGGAGCTTGCCGGCGAGAGCGGTCAGCCGCGTCGCGGCGTCGGCCATGGCGCACACCTCCGTGAAGTCGACCCCCACCTGCCCAGCACCCCCGGACAAGATTGCCCCGGGCACCGGCCATCCCGCTACAGCGCCACGGGCGTACATCGGCGGCGCGAAGGTGACGGCCGCAGGTGACGGCTTCCGCGTGGAGCGCACGCCGAAGGGGCCGCCCGCACCACGGATGGCGGACGGCCCCTTCGGGACGTACTGAGCAGTGACCTGGGTCAGGAGGCCTTGGCCTTCTCCTCGACCTTGTCCTTCGCGGCCGGGGCCGGAGCGGGCTTGGCGGCCTCGTAGAACTCCTCGCGCGGCGACTCCATGGCGCCGAGCGAGACGACCTCGCGCTTCAGGAACATGGCGAGGGTCCAGTCGGCGAAGACGCGGATCTTGCGGTTCCAGGTGGGCACGGCGAGACCGTGGTAGCCACGGTGCATGTACCAGGCGAGACGGCCCTTGAGCTTGATCTTCATCTTGCCCATGACGATCATCGCGACGCCCTTGTGGAGGCCGAGGCCCGCCACCGCACCCTTGTTGGCGTGCGCGTACTCCTTCTGCGGGAAGCCCCGCATACCGGAGACCACGTTGTCGCCGAGGACCTTGGCCTGGCGCAGCGCGTGCTGGGCGTTCGGCGGGCACCAGGCGTTCTCCACGCCGGCCTTGCGGGCGGCGAGGTCCGGGACCTGGGCGTTGTCGCCGGCGGCCCAGATGTAGTCGGTGCCCTGGACCTGGAGGGTCGGGGCGGTGTCGACGTGGCCGCGCGGGCCGAGCGGCAGGCCGAAGCGGGCCAGCGCCGGGTTGGGCTTGACGCCCGCGGTCCACACGATGGTGTTGGAGTCGACCTCAAGGCCGTTCTTCAGCACCACGTGGCCGTCGACGCAGGAGTCCATGGAGGTCGAGAGGTAGATCTCGATGCCGCGGCCCTCAAGGTGCTCCTTGCCCCACTTGCCGAGCTGCGGCCCGACCTCGGGGAGGATCTTGTCGGCGGCGTCGACCAGGACGAAGCGCATGTCCTCGCGCTTCACGTTGGTGTAGTACTTGGCCGCGTCGCGGGCCATGTCCTCGACCTCGCCGATCGTCTCGGCGCCGGCGAAGCCGCCACCCACGAAGACGAAGGTCAGCGCCTTGCGGCGGACGTCCTCGTCGGTCGTGGAGTCGGCCTTGTCCAGCTGCTCCAGGACGTGGTTGCGCAGCCCGATGGCCTCCTCGACGCCCTTCATACCGATGCCCTGCTCGGCGAGGCCGGGGATCGGGAAGGTGCGGGAGACCGCGCCGAGGGCGACGACCAGGTAGTCGAAGGGCAGCTCGTAGGCCTCGCCGACCAGCGGCGCGACCGTGGCGACCTTGCGGTCCTGGTCGATGCTGGTGACACGGCCGGTGAGCACCTCGGCTCCGCGCACGACGCGTCGCAGCGGGACGACGACGTGGCGCGGGGAGATGCTGCCTGCGGCGGCTTCGGGGAGGAAGGGCTGGTACGTCATGTACGACCGCGGGTCGACGACCGTGACGGTCGCCTCGGCGTAGCGCATCTTCTTGAGAATGCGCCGTGCCGCGTACAGGCCTACGTACCCACCGCCTACGACGAGGATTCGGGGACGCTCCGTGGTGCTCATGCCATCGAGTATCCACCCCCCTGTGGGCCCCCGCTCGTGCGCCCCTTCACAAGGTCCGACGGGGCCTCTGCTACACTTCGCGGCCCACGTGACCCAGGTCATGGTGGCCGGAGGGAACCACGGTGTAGGGGAGAACGTTGTTCACCCCTCCTGAACTGGCCCTCACACGGCTCCACGGGCTAGACCACTGGGTCAGGACACATGGCCGTAACACACCGTCCGACCCTTGGATCGCGCGCTGTTGAGCCCCTGAACCTGCAGAAGAGAGGCCCACGGCCCTCGATCGGGGCCAACTGACGGGTTTTCCTTGTGAAGAAGTTCACGAACTTTCTTGCGGAGGGTGGCCCGGAGGGCTCCTGAGGGGCCCTCCGGGGCACCTTCTACGCGATCGACCAGGCGATTCCGTCGAGGATGTCGTGCTCGCTGACCACGACCTCGCGGGCGCCCGTGCGGTCCATGACGGCCAGCAGGACCAGCGCGCCCGCGGCGATCACGTCGATGCGGCCCGGGTGCAGGACCGGGATCGCCGTGCGCTCGGCGTGGGTGGACGCCAGGAGGCGGTCGGTGACCCGCTTGACCTCGTCGTGGGAGATACGGGAGTGGTGGATCGCCGCCGAGTCGTAAGCGGACAGGCCGAGCGCGATGGCGGCGACCGTGGTCACCGAACCGGCCAGGCCCACCAGCGTGCGGGGCTCGCGCAGCGGCACCGTCTGCTCGGCGAGGTCCAGGGCCGCCTCGATGTCCGCCCTTATCGCCGCGATCTGCTCGGGCGTGGCCGGGTCGCCGGGGTGGTGGCGCTCGGTCATCCGGACGCAGCCGATGTCCACCGAGCGGGCCGCGCGCACGTGCTCCGAGCCGACCACGAACTCCGTCGAGCCGCCGCCGATGTCGACCACGAGGTAGTCGCCGCCGGAGTGGAGTTCCCTGGTGGCGCCGGTGAAGGAGAACTCGGCCTCCTGGTCGCCGGTGATCACCTCGGGCTCGACGCCCAGGATGTCCAGGACGCCCTGGACGAACTCGTCCCGGTTCTCGGCGTCGCGGGAGGCGGAGGTGGCGACGAAGCGGACGCGCTCGGCGCCGAACTCCTTGATGACCGCCGCGTACTCACGGCAGGCCGCGAAGGTGCGCTCCAGGGCCTCGGGGGCGAGGCGGCCGGTCCGGTCGACGCCCTGGCCGAGGCGGACGATCGTCATCCGGCGGTCCAGGTCGATGAGTTCGCCGGATACCGGGTCGGCGTCGGCTACCAGGAGCCGGATCGAGTTCGTACCGCAGTCGATGGCGGCGACCCGGGTCACTTCTCGCCCTCCCCGGGCACACAGGGGGTGACGCAGGGGCCCTTCGCCCACCACTCGGGCAGCATCGCGATCGCCTCGTCGCCCAGCGGGTTCACCCCGGGCCCGGCCGCCAGCGAGTGGCCGACCAGCACGTGCAGGCACTTCACCCGGTCCGGCATGCCGCCCGCGCTCGGGAAGCCCTCCAGGACCTCGATGGCGTCGCGGCGGGCGATGTAGTCCTCGTGGGCGGCGCGGTAGGCCGCGGCCAGCTCGGGGTCCGTCGCCAGACGCTCCGTCATCTCCTTCATGACCCCGTTGGCTTCGAGCGTGCCGATCGCCGACGCGGCCCGCGGGCAGCTCAGGTAGTACGTCGTCGGGAACGGCGTGCCGTCGGGCAGCCGGGGGGCCGTCTCGACCACGTCCGGGTTGCCGCACGGGCAGCGGTGCGCGATCGCGCGCAGTCCGCGCGGCGGGCGGCCCAGCTGCTCCTGGAAGGCGGCGATGTCCGCGTCGGTCGGCACGGTGCTGGGCGTCTGGGGCGGGGGCGTTTCCATCGCGGTTTCTGTCTCAGTCTCTGTCTGTCTGGATCTGTCGCTGTCTGGGCCCGGCGGCGTCAGTTGCCGGGGCGGTCGGCCTTGTCCACGCCGTCCCAGAGGTTCTGGTGCCAGGGGCGGCCGGTGGCGGCCTTGCCGTCGCGGCGGCCCTTGGCGGCCGACGGGTCGGTCACGGTGTAGCCGGTCTCGCCCGGAAACTGCATGTGCAGATGCTCACGGGCCAGCCGCTTGATGTACGCGTCGTCCTGGAGCCGCGCCTTCTCGTCGCGCAGCCGCTCGACCTGCGCGGCCGCGTCTTGCTCCTTGCGGCGCTGCTCGGCGATGTCGCCGCGCTGCGACACGTACTGGCGCATCGGGTACGCGAGGGCCACCACCAGCGAGCACATCACCAGGGCGAGCAGGGCGGCGCGCCCGGTGAGTCGGGAGCGGCGCGCCTGGCGCTTGGTCTGGGAGCGGTAGACCCGGGCCGCGGTCTGCTCACCGAGCCCCTTGAGCCGGGCCGCGGTGGAGAACCGGTCCCGGTTGCCCTTGGCCATGTCGCCCCGCTCCCCTCACGTACGTACAACGTCCCCGGACACGGTACGGGACCGCGGCCGGGGACGTACGTACGACAGGGCGGTCAGCCCATGTCAGGACTGCTCAGCCGGTCGGCTGATCAGCCCTTGAAGCGCGGGAAGGCGCTGCGGCCCGCGTACACCGCCGCGTCGTCGAGGATCTCCTCGATGCGCAGCAACTGGTTGTACTTGGCGACGCGGTCCGAGCGGGCCGGGGCGCCGGTCTTGATCTGGCCGCAGTTCACCGCGACGGCGAGGTCGGCGATGGTGACGTCCTCGGTCTCGCCGGAGCGGTGGGACATCATGCACTTGAAGCCGTTGCGCTGGGCCATCTCGACGGCGTCCAGGGTCTCGGTCAGCGAACCGATCTGGTTGACCTTGACGAGCAGGGCGTTCGCGGAGCCCTCCTCGATACCGCGGGCCAGGCGCTCCGGGTTGGTGACGAAGAGGTCGTCGCCGACGATCTGGACCTTGGAGCCCAGCTTGTCGGTGAGGGTCTTCCAGCCGGCCCAGTCGTCCTCGTACAGCGGGTCCTCGATGGAGACCATCGGGTACGCGGAGACGAGCTCCTCGTAGTACTCGGTCATCTCGGCGGCCGAGCGGGACTTGCCCTCGAACTCGTACTTGCCGTCCTTGTAGAACTCGGACGCGGCGACGTCGAGCGCGAGCGCGATGTCCTTGCCCGGGGCGTAACCGGCCTCCTTGATGGCCTCCAGGATCAGGTCCAGGGCGGCGCGGTTGGAGTCCAGGTTCGGGGCGAAGCCGCCCTCGTCGCCGAGGCCGGTGGACAGGCCCTTGCGCTTCAGGACGGCCTTGAGGGTGTGGTAGACCTCGGCACCCCAGCGCAGCGCCTCGGAGAAGGACTCCGCGCCGATCGGGGCGATCATGAACTCCTGGATGTCGACGTTGGAGTCGGCGTGCGACCCACCGTTGAGGATGTTCATCATCGGAACGGGCAGCAGGTGCGCGTTCGGGCCGCCCAGGTAGCGGAACAGCGGCAGGTCGCTGGCCTCGGAGGCGGCGTGCGCGACGGCGAGCGAGACGCCGAGGATGGCGTTGGCGCCGAGCGAGCCCTTGTTGTCCGTGGCGTCCAGGTCGAACATCGCCTGGTCGATCAGGCGCTGCTCGGTGGCGTCGTAGCCGACGAGCTCCGGGCCGATCTGCTCGATCACGGCGAGGACGGCCTTCTCGACGCCCTTGCCCTGGTAACGGTTGGGGTCACCGTCACGCAGCTCGATGGCTTCGAAGGCACCCGTGGAGGCGCCGGACGGGACGGCGGCACGACCGGTGCTGCCGTCGTCGAGGCCGACCTCGACCTCGACCGTGGGGTTGCCTCGGGAGTCCAGGATTTCCCGGGCTACGACGACGTCGATGGACGGCACGAGCATCTCCTTCTGGGATGTGACGCGAATACGCCGGGCCGCGCGGTCCGGCACCCCTGAGCCTAACCGCCTCCGGGGCATCCACCAGCCGACCGACCGGCCCGTGGGACGAAACGGGGGGCAAAATGTTCCCGAACAAAACAAAACCGTCCCGGCGGGGGGCGGTGGAATGCGGGGCCCTGCGGGGCTGGCTGGTGTTCGTCTGCGGACCGTGGCTGGCTGGTCGCGCCCACGCGGCGGAGCCGCAAAATGTCACAGCCCCGCGCCCCTGGGGGGGGGTTGGGGTCGCCGCAGGGATCGCCCCGCAGGGGCGCTTTCAGGGGCGCGGGGAACTGCGCGACCAGCCACAGACGATCCGCGGACAAACACCGGGCCGAAAAGGGGCGCGGGGAACTGCGCGAGCAGCCACGGATGGCCCGCAGCCGCGCAACGCAGCCCCCACCCCCGAGCGGAGCGCCTAGCTCAGGTGGAGCTGCTGGTTCACGTAGATCAGGTTCGCGTCCTTCACGACGTCCTTGTTCAGCTCGAACAGCTTCTGCCAGCCGCCCTTGACGCCGTGCGCGGCGGCGATGGAGCCGAGGGTGTCGCCGGCCTTCACCTTGTACTCGCCGGTGCCGGTCTTGACCGGGGCCGGGCGGGACTCGCTGCGCGAGGCGGGCGCGGACTCGCGCTTCGGGGCCGGGGCGGCCTTGGGGGTGGCGGCCTTCGAGGACGAGCCGGACGTGTCCACGTTCGCGGACGCGCCACCGGACGTCAGGTTGCCCGCACCGGCGCAGGACCAGGCGCCCGGCCCCTGCATCGCGAGCAGCTTCTCGGCGGTGGCTATCTGCTGGCCCTTGGTGGCCAGGTCGGCGCGGGAGGCGTACTGGGTGCCGCCCGCCGCGGCCCAGGAGGACTGCGAGAACTGCAGACCGCCGTAGTAGCCGTTGCCGGTGTTGATGGACCAGTTGCCGCCGGACTCGCACTGGGCGACCGCGTCCCAGGTGGAGACGGAGGCGGCGGAGGCGGAGCCCGCGGCCATCAGCGGGGCGGCGACGGCCGCACCGGTGACACCGGCGAGCGTGACGACGCGGACGGCCTTGGACGGGCGACGGTGCTTGCCCTTGCCGGAAAGCAGCATGGAGTTCTCCTCACCGACGCCTGCGAGGTGAGCTGTCGGGTTCGGGCGAGTGAGTGGCCCGGCCGCGCCGTGCTGGCGCGTCTTCACCCCAAGCCGGTCCTGTCGGCCGTCTCGTACGTCCCGCCGTATGGCGTACGTCCTTCAACGGCCGGGCCCGGCGCTTACCTTGGGTCCCCCGCTCCTGCCTACGGCGCATCGAGCGTCGACTGTTCCCCGCGACCGGCGGCAGGATTCGGCGTTCCCGGTCGAAGGGGCCCGTGGTGACGAGCGCTCCGACCGTAATCACACCAACCCCTGATGTTCAAAGGGGCACATCGGGGAGAAATCGCCCCCACGTACCCCTCCGCAACCCCTGTTTCCGCAGGTCGGGGGCGTAACGCCCGTACCGGACGGACGGGACACGCCAGTTGACGGAAAGAGACCCATGTCTCACTTGCACAGAAGTGGACATAGGCCCCTGAACTACCCCTTGGGCGTGGCCGGGTTGTCCGTGTTTGCCAGGTTCAGATCAAGGCTCTGGCCGGGCACGATGAGGTCCGGGTCGGAGCCGATCGTCTTCTCGTTCGCCTTGTAGAGCGCTGCCCAGCCGCCCTCGACCTTGTGCGAGCGCGAGATGTCCCACAGGTTGTCGCCGACGCGGACGGTGTAGCCGCCACCCCCGGTGAGCGCGTCGCCCGCCTCACGTGAGTCGGCGTCACCTCGCGAGGCGTGACGCCCCGATTCATGACTGTTTTCCGTATTGCCCGGCTCGGTGGTGGCGGGGGTGCCACCCTCGGCCGGGTCCGGCGTGCCGCGGTGCTTGCCGCCGGAGGCGGAGTCCGTGGAGCCGGTGGCCGGGCTGGACGGCGTCGTGGACCCGGGCCGCCCGCTCGCGCCCGTGGACGGCGCCGAGGACGTCGTGGACGGCTTGGGAGCGGTGGAGGCCGGACCGGACGGCGTCGTGGGCGCCGGAGTCGTCTTCGCGGGCGCGGACGGAGTGGAGGCGTCCGGGGTCGCGGCCCCCTCCTCCGAGGGGACGTACGGCGAGGGCGTGGCGCCCGGGTCGACGGCCGGCGCACCGCCGCCCGAGGTGAGCCCGGAGACCGTCGAGCAGCTGGTGAAGGCCTTGGGGCCCTTCGCCGCGAGCACCTTCTCGGCGACGGCTATCTGCTGCGCGCGGCTGGCCATGTCGGGGCGCGAGGCGTACGCCGTGCCGCCGTAGCTCTCCCAGGTCTCCTGGGAGAGCTGGAGGCCGCCGTACAGGCCGTTGCCGAAGTCGGCGCTCCACGCGCCGCCGCTCTCGCACTCCGCGACGCGGTCCCACGTGGTCGCGGTGGCGGCGCTCGCACCGCTCGCGGCGAAGAGCGGAAGAGCGAGGGCCGAGCCGGTCACCCCCGCCGCGACGACGAGTGCGGGAGCCTGGCGGGGTCGGCGGTGCCGTCCGTTCCCGGAGCGCATGCTGTGGCCTTCCGTGTGACTACGTCTGTGACTACTGGGCCGGGCGTTGAGCCTGGTTTGCCGAGTCGAGGGGTGAACGTAGCCGTACTCGAACGCTTGTCACAAGTCGATGCACCCGCGATAACGCCAAAGTCACAGTTTTGACGGGCTGTCAGTTCGGGTGGGCGTGAACTCGACCGGAAGCGTACGCAGTCCGCGCATGATGAGCCCGCCGCGCCAGCGCAAATCGGCAGGATCCGCCCCGAGCCGCAGGTCAGGAAGGCGGCGCAACAGGGTCGCCAGCGCGGTCTTCGCCTCCAGCCGGGCGAGCGGGGCGCCCAGGCAGTAGTGGATGCCGTGGCCGTAGCCGAGGTGCTGGTTGTCGCGGCGGCCGAGGTCGAGCGTGTCCGGGGCGCCGAACCGCTCGGGGTCACGGTCGGCGGAGGCGAGGACGACGAGCACCGGGTCGCCGGCCGCGATGTCCTGACCCCCGATCGTCAGCGGCCGGGTGGCGAACCGCCAGGTGGCGAGCTCCACGGGCCCGTCGTAGCGCAGCAGTTCCTCGACGCCGGTGTCCAGCAGGTCCGACTCCCCGGCCGCGAGCGAGGCTTGCAGCCGCTCGCGCTGGTCCGGGTTGCGCAGCAGCGCGTACACACCGTTGCCGATGAGGTTCACGGTCGTCTCGAAACCGGCGAACAGGAGGATGAAGGCCATCGCGGCGGCCTCGTTCTCGGTGAGGTGCTCGCCGTGGTCGCTGGCGCGGATCAGGCCCGAGATGAGGTCGTCGCCCGGGTTCTCCCTTTTGCGGTGGATGAGTTCGAGGAGATACCCGCGCATCTTCTTGACCGACCGGGCCACGCCGCCGCGCGGGCCGCCGCCGTGCCGGATCATCATCCCGGCCCAGTCGCGGAAGTCGTCCTGGTCCTCGCGCGGCACGCCGAGCAGGTCGCAGATGGCGTAGATGGGCAGCGGGAAGGCGAACTCGTGGATGAGGTCGGCCTCGCCGCCCGCCGCGAACCGGTCGATGAGCTGGTCGGTCAACTCCTGCACCCGGGGCGCGAATTCGGCGACCGTACGGGGAGTGAACGCCTTCGACACCAGCCGCCGCAGCCGGGTGTGGTCCGGCGGGTCGATGTTGAGCAGATGCGTCATCAGATCGGCTTTGCGCTCGCCCGGAATGCCGGTCTTGCCCTTGGCGTGCGCGGGCTCGTCGTGGTGCGCGGGGTTCTTGGAGAGCCGCTGGTCGGCGAGCGCCTGCTTGGCGTCCGCGTACCGCGTCACGAGCCACGCCTCGACCCCGCTGGGCAGCTTGGTCCAGTGCACCGGCGAGTGCTCCCGCAGCCACCCGTACGTGGGGTACGGGTCGGTGGCGAACTCCCAGGTGAACATCTCGGGGGGCGAGGGGGTCCGGTCCGCGCCGGACGGGCGGGAACCGGGAGCGACCGGGGCCGAGCCGTGCGCGGGCGCAACCGGGTCCTGGCCGGACGGGCCGGAGTTCCGGGCGGACGGGTTCCGGCCGGACGGGTTCCGGCCGGACGGGGGCGAGGGCTCCACCGCCGTCAGGCCTTTTCCGCCGTGCGGATCGCGTCCCGGTACGCGCGGGCCGCCGCCCGCAGCGCCGCCTCCGGGTCCGTGCCGTCGGCCTCCGCCGCGACCGCGAGGGCGAGCAGGCGGTAGCCGATGCCCTCGCCGGACGGCAGGGGGACGTCCAGGGAGCCGATACGGGTGCGGGAGGCGAGCTTGGCCGCCAGGGCCAGGGCGGGCTGGCCGAGCGGGATGCCGTCGGTCACCGAGTCGCGCTGCTTCTCCGCCGCCTTCTGCCGCAGCCAGTGTTCCTTGACCTCCTCCGGCGTCTCGGCGTGCTCGTCGCCGAAGACGTGCGGATGGCGGTGGATCAGCTTCTCCACGATCGTCCCGGCCACGTCGTCCACCGAGAACGGCTCTTCCGGGTCCTCCTCCGCGATCCGCGCGTGGAAGACCACCTGGAGCAGTACGTCGCCGAGCTCCTCGCGCAGTTCGTCGCGGTCGCCCTCCTCCACCGCCTCGACCAGCTCGTACGCCTCCTCAAGCGCGTACTTGGCCAGGCCCTTGTGGGTCTGCTGGGACGACCACGGGCACTCGCGCCGGATCCGGTCCATGACCTGGACGAGGTCGAGCAGCCGGGCGCCCGGCAGGTCGTACGAGCCCGGCAGCAGCTCCAGGTCCGGCATGGCGACCCTGCCCGAGCCCGCGAGCCGGGCGAGCCCGTCGGTGAGCCGACGGTCGCCCTCGCCGGAGGGGAGGACGACCACGGTGCGGCCCCCGGCGCACGCCTCGACCAGCTCCCGCGCCTGCGGTTCCACGATCTCGACCTCGACGCCCGCCTCGCGCAGATACGGCAGCTGCGGGTGGCCCGGGTCGGCGCAGAGCACCCGGTCGGCGGCGCGCAGCGTCTGCCAGGCGGGCCAGGACAGCAGTCCGGGCGCCACCCGGTGGCTGGCGGTGAGCAGGACGACGCGGCCGGGTTCTTCGAGAGTCACCTCCCGAACCTACCCCGACCGCTCCCCGCCCCGGCCCCGGCCCGTCAGCCGGTGACCGGGGCCTCCTCTTCCGGCCCGTTCTTGGTGACCTGGGCGATCCACGGCGTCTTGGTGTCGGCGAGCTGGATCGCCTTGTCGTCCCATGTCCCGTACCGCGGATTGACGTCGATCTTCAGCTTCTTCGACGCCTCGGTGAGCGTCTTGGTGACGGACGCCTGGCCCTGCGGGGTGGACAGGTCGGCGCCGGTCGCGGCGGCCAGCGCGGTCAGCTGCACCTGCTCGCGGACCGCGTCGTCGATCTGGCCGGGGGCGACCCCGCGCTGCTGGAGGAGCATGGCCGCGAACGCCTGCTCGCCGCCGGACTGCTGGGCCATCGCGGCCCGGGCGTCCTGGAGCTGCTTGCGGGTCACGCTCACCCCGGCGTCGGCGGCGGCCCGGTCGAGCACCCGGTCGAAGATCAGCCCGTGCAGCTTGGCGCGGCTGAGCTGGCCGGTGTTCTTGATCAGCTGGGCCGCCTGCGGCGAGGCCTGCTGCGCCGTACGGACATCCTTGACCTGGGCCTGGAGCGCGGAGACCGGGATCCGGTCGCCTCCGACGACGGCCGCGGCGCCCGGGTGGGCCTCGCTGCCGCAGGCGGTCAGGAGTGGGCCCGCGCCGAGGAGCGCGACGGAGAGGGCGAGTGCGGTGCGACGGCGGCGGTGCAAAGGAGCCTCCCGGCGGATCGTGCGGCAGTGCAGCGACCTGATGACCTTGCGGTGATCGATGTTAGGCAGTCGGAGTGGCGCGGGCCACTGATTCGCCCAACGATTCGGCCGCCTCGGGAATCTCGGGCCGCAACATGATCGTCCGGGAGAGGACGAAGGTGACCGGAATCGCCGCCGCGGCGGCGATCAGCGGGGCCCAGGTACTGCTGAGGCCGAGCAGGTCCACCAGGACGTACATCCCGGTCGTGGTGATCACGAAGTTCGCCGCGTTGGTGAGCGGGAAGAGCAGGAACTTCCGCCAGCTGGGCCGGGTGCGGTAGGTGAAGTACGAGGTGAGGAAGAACGAGCCGACCATGGCGAGCAGGAAGGCCGTGATGTGGGCGACGACGTACGGCACCCGGGGCAGGAAGAGCAGATAGAGGCCGTAGTACGTGCCGGTGTTGACCACCCCCACCAGGGCGAACCGGACCATCTGGGCGGCTGTTCCCGGTTTCATCGGCGGGCGAACTCCCGGTCCGTGCTCTCGCGTCCCGGCTGGCGCGGCACGCCCCCGTCCTGGCTCGAAACATTCGTCGACTGCACCAGGAAGTGCGGACGGCGCTTGACCTCGTAATAGATACGGCCGACGTATTCGCCGACCACGCCCACCATCACCATCTGCACTCCGGCCAGCGCGGTGACCACGACGAGCAGGGTCACATATCCGGGGGTGTCCACGCCGTTCACCATCGCGACACCGACGATCCACGCGGAATACGCCGTGGCGATCCCGAGCAGCAGCATGCCCAGATAGACGGCGGCCCGCAGCGGCTTGTTGTTGAACGAGATCATCCCGTCCAGGCCGTAGTTCAGCAGTTTTCCGAACGTCCAGGCGGAACGCCCCTGTTCCCGTACCGCATTCTCGTAACTGAACGTGGTGGTGCGGAATCCGACCCAGGCGAAGAGCCCCTTGGAGAAGCGGTTGTACTCGGTGAGTTCGAGTACCGCGTCGACCGTCCTGCGCGAGAGCATGCGGAAGTCTCCCACGCCGTCGACCAGTTCCACATCGACCAGGCGGTTGATCAGGCGGTAGTACAGGCGCGCGGTGAGGGTGCGCGTGACGCGGTCGCCCTTGCGGGTGCGCTGGGCGATCACCTGGTCGTGGCCCTGGGCGTGCAGGTCCATCATGCGGCCGATGAGCTCCGGCGGGTGCTGGAGGTCGGCGTCCATGATCACCACGGCGTCGCCGGCGGCGTGCCGCAGCCCGGCGAGCATCGCCGCCTCCTTGCCGAAGTTCCGGCTGAACGAGACGTAACGGGCGCGCGGGTCGCGGGCGGCGATCTCCTGGAGCAGCGGGAACGTACGGTCCTTGCTGCCGTCGTCGACATAGAGGAGTTCGAATTCCGCGTCGAGCCGGGAGATTTCCTTGGTTACCTGATCATGGAAGCGGCCGATGATCTCCTCTTCGTTGAAGCAGGGCACGACAATCGAGATGAGCACGGTTCTCCCCCGTCGATACGGAGTACGGCTGTGGCAGTCAACGAAGAACAGCCGGGCCAGACGTCCGGGGCGGATTCACCGAATGACGACCGGGCGTCGATTACGTGAACTGAACCCCCGGCCCGCTGATTTACGTGCAGCGGTCCGGCATATTCGACGGCAGCGAACAGCAGAGGATCCCCATGCCGACTCTCGAAGCCGTCCAGCTTCTTCCCGCCGCCCCGGCCGTGGCCGCCGGGGCCGGCCGCCCCCGTGCGCGGGCGTCCGCACTCGCCGCGCTGATCACCGTGGCCTCGGTGTGCGCCGCCGACGCCGTCGCCCGGACCTTCCCGTTCGGGCACCACACCCGCAGCGTCAACGACCTGGGCAACCAGTTCGTCCCGTTCCACGCCCATCTGTGGGACCTGCTGCACGGCCGCGCCCACGGTGGCGCCCTGGTCAACTGGCAGTCGGGGTACGGGACTTCGTTCCTGCCCGACATCGGTACGTATCTGGGCAGCCCGTTCGCCCTGCTGGTCGGGGTGTTCCCGCGCGACGAGATCGACCTCGCGGTCTATGTGATCACGGTCCTGAAGATGGCCGTGGCGGCGGTCGCCATGACCGTCCTGCTGCTCACCCTGCGCCCCTCCCCCGGACGGCGCTGGGCAGCCGGGGTGCTGGGGGCGGCGTACGCGCTGTGCGGCTGGTCGGTGATCGAGGCCACGTACAACACGATGTGGCTGGACGGGCTGATCGCGTTCCCGATGCTCTGCCTGGTCGGCGAGTGGGCCCGCGCCCGCAGGCACGCGCTGGTCGGCCCGGTCGTGGTGGCCCTTGCCTGGACGGCGAACTTCTACACCGCCTACATGGCCACGATCGGGGCGGCCCTGGTCCTGCTGCTCCGTCTCCTCCTGGAGGAGACGGAGATACGGGCCCGGGTGTGGGCGCTGGCCCGCGCGGCCTGGACGACGGCGCTCGGCATCGGGCTCTCGGCACCCGTCCTGTTCACGGTCTTCCTGGGGACGAAGCACGCGTATCCGGGCTGGAGCAAGGAGTTCCAGCCGGTCCCGTGGAGCGACTTCCTGGCCCGGTGGCTCCCGGCGACGTACAGCTTCTCCAGCCCGGCGCTGTTCCTGGGCACCGGGGCGCTGCTGCTCGCGGGGGCGCTGGCGTTCAACAGGGCGGTGCCGGACCGCGAGCGGTACGCGTGGACGGGGCTCGCCCTGCTCGTCGCGCTCTCCTTCCAGTGGAAGCCGACGCATCTGGCCTGGCACGCCTTCCAGACCCCGAACGGCAGCCCGTACCGCCAGACGTTCGTCCTCAGCGGCCTTCTGGTGATCGCCGCGTGGATCTGCGTGGCGGACGGTCTGCCGGACCGGCGCGCGCTGCTCGGCGGGGGCGGGGTGCTCGCGGTGATCGCGGGCGGGGCGGCCTTCAGCGAGCTGGTCTCGCCCTGGTCGTACCCCTTGTTCTTCGGCGGGCTCGCGGCCGCGCTCGGCGCGCTGCTCGTCGCCGGGCGGGCCCGGGGCCGACGGGCGGTGGCGCTGGCCGCCGTACTGCTCCTGGCCGGGGCGCAGACCGCACAGGCGGCGGTGACGGTGGCCTACGGCGACCGGGAGCGGCTGCACCGGCTCGACAGCTACCCCGCGTGGGGCGCGGCGCACGACGCGCGCGAGGCGGCGGTGGCCGGGGCCGACGGCTGGCCCGCGTACCGCACCGACCCGGGCCGCCGCCAGATCACCGGCAACGACCCGCTGCTGCTCGGCGGCGAGGGCGCCTCGTACTACAGCAGCCTCACCCCGGACGTGCTGACGAAGACGATGACCGCGCTGGGCGGCGGCTGGACCTCGCGCGGCCGGTCCGTGCAGAGCCTCGACAACCCGGTGACGGACGCGGTGTTCGCGGTCGGGGCGCGGGTGCGCGCGGAGAAGGGGCAGGCGCCGACGGTCAGCCGGGCACCGGTGCCGCCGCTGGTGACGGTGCGGGGCGGTGGGAGCCCGGAGTACGGCGACTCGCCGTTCCGGAACCAGGAGTCGCTGCTGGGGGCGCGGGTGTACACGCTGCCGCGCACGGTCGCCGAGGGGTGTGCGGCCGGGCAGGAGGCGTTCCTGTGGGCGCCCGAGTACACGGGCTGGGCGCGGCTCGGCACGACCGGGAAGTGGGTCGAGTTCCGGGGCGGGGCGCCCAAGCGGCGGGCGGCTCTGGCCCCGCTGGGCGTCTCGGCGGGCCCCTCGTCCGGAGTGACGCTGCGCCCCGCGTACAAGAAGGCCCGGCTGGGCTGTCTGGACCGGGGCGCGCTGACGGCGGCGGTCGATCATCTCCGTACGACCGGGGCGACGGATGTGAAGGTCACGGACAGCGGCGTACGGGCGGTGCTGCCCGCCGGGGCGAGCGGCACGGCGGTGTTCGCGATGCCGAGGATCGCGGGCTGGCGGTGCGCGGTGAACGGCGGCGGGGCGAAGCCGGCGGATGCCTATCTGGGCCTGGTGGCAGTGCGGTTGACGGGGGCCGGCTCGCCGTCCACGGTCTCCTGCGACTTCCGCCCGCCGGGCCTGAAGGCGGGGTCGGTGGCGGGGGCGGCGGGGCTGGCGGGGCTGCTCGGTACGGGGGCGCTGCTGGCGGTACGCAAGCGGCGGGCCGGGGCGCTGGTGCGCCCCTGACCCGCCGCGTCGTACCCGGTGGTTATTTCGCCACGACGGCGACCGGTGCGTCCCAGGCGTTCCGGTCGACGGTGAGGGTCACGCCGCCGTACGCCTCCTTCTTGTTGATGGCGTACTGGTGGCCGCGGCGGTGGCCCGACCACTTGGTCCCGAAGGGGTAGCCCGTGGTGGTCGACTCCGTGTCGTCGTACGCCGCGTACCAGAGCGCGTCCGGCATGTCGGTGCCCGGCGAGACGGCGGCGACGGCGGCCGCGCTGGAGGAGGCGAAGCCGTAGAAGCCGGTGCGGTAGCCCTTGGCGTGCAGGGCCTTGTTCCACGCGCGCGTGTAGGTGAGCACGGTGTCCTTGCAGGAGGTGTTCGCGGTGTCGAACCCCTCCATGTCGAGGTAGACCGGGCTGCCCGGCCGCATCCCGAGGCCCGACGCCTTGACCCCGGCGTCGGCGCCGTCCGTGGCCCCCAGGGAGGCGGCGGTGGCGGCCGTCATCTTCTCCGGGTTGCTCCCGGACTTGCAGGGCGGCTGGGCGCCGACGTACAGGGGGATGAGCTTCCACCCGGCGGTGCTGACCGCTTTCACCCAGTCGCTGGTGAGCTGCGGCTGCGCGCAGCCCCGGTTCTTGCCCCCGATGTAGACGGCGGCGCCGCCGTACGGGGAGGCCGTCTTCCACGCCTTCATCTGCGCGAGCGTCGGCGCGGTGCAGGTGTCGAAGGCCCGGCCGGTGAAGGTGGCGGGCTTGGAGAGGGAGACGGGGCGGGCGGGGCTGGCGGCGGCCGCGGCCGGGGCCGCGGTGCCGGAGGAGGCGGCCTGCGCGGTCAGCGCGCCGCCTCCGAGGAGGACGACACCGCCGAGGGCCATGGCCAGGTTGCGGTGCTTCTTGGTTATGCGGTGCTTGGGCAACGGATCCCTGGTTCCTATCTCTGCGTGAAGCCAGAAAAGTACGGATAACGCCCGCTCGCGCAGGCCTCCGACAAACGGAGACCTGCGCGAGCGAGGTGAACCCGGCCGATCAGTGGATCATTCCACGACGAACGTCCGCAGTGCAGACAGGAGCCGGCCGCTGTATTCGTCGCAGGCGGCCTCCAGTCGGCTGCCGACCGGAGAGCCGACCACGTCCTCGTCCGCCGACGCGGAGAGGACGGCCGCGTGGCAGGCTGCTTCGACCTCCAGGTTCCTGGTGCCGAAGTAGCCGAGCCCGTAGGCGCGAAGACGGTCGTCGACGCCCGCGAGATAGCTCTCGCGCGCCTCTTCGCCGTCCACGACGGTGAGCGTGGCGTCCATGTACGAGTCGAGGGAAAAGGCCATCTCCCGGGCGAGGCCGATGACCGCGTCGGTCTGGTCCTCGCTCATCTCTCCCAGCGCCTCACCGAGCATGAGCCAGCCGTTGAGGACCTCCAGCTGGAAGCCCTCGGTGAACTCGGGATCGATCTCGGACTCGAACAGCGGGGCGGAGCAGACCTCAGCGATCGCCTGGGCCAGGCCCTCGTTGGCCTCTCCGTCCAGCTGCGCCGCCCCCTGGCGGACGAGGGTGGCGAGCGCCGTGGGGTCCATGCCCCAGTCGGCCGGCATCGCGATGCCGAGCAGCGGTGCCTGCAGCCTGCGCAGAGCGAGGTACGCGGCCTGATGGCGCTGCCCCCGGCTCATGGCGCGGATCTGGGCCGACATCGTTTCGTCTTCCCGCCAGTCCAATTCACTCACCATTTCGCTCACCGGTAGCCCATCGCGCCCAGGAAGTTCGTCCATGCCTCATGGTTGCTCCATTTGTACATGGACTGCCCGGGTATCTTCGCCTTCGTGCCTGAGGTTATCGGGCCCGCCATTTCCGCACCCACCTGGCTGAGGAAGTCCTCGCAGCCGCCGGGCGCACAGGCGTTCCGCGACACGCCACCCGCCACGGGCGTCAGATTGTTCTGCGCCATGTAGTGGACGGCGGTCTCCTCCGCGTGGGCTCCCTCCATGTTCGTCGCGGCGACGATGTCGTCACGACCGAGCGACTTGATGTAGTTGAGCTGCGCCTTCTCCAGCCCCTTGCCCGCGCCCGTGACCACGTGGATCAGGTCACCCTCGGTGTTGCGGGCGACCGTGACCGCGGTCGTCCTGAAGACGTTGCGCGCGAACTCGCTCGGGATCTGCATGTGGATGTCGTCGGCCAGCTTCTTGGCCCCTGCCGCGAGTGCGTCCGCGTCGCAGTTGTGGACGAGGACCGGAGTGTCGCCCGCCGCCACGAAGTACGTGTGGAGGTCGCCGACCGTCAGGTCGTACGTCGTCGTGTTCGCGTGGTACAGGCGGACGCCCGTGACCTCGGCCGTGCCGGTCGGGGTCTGGAGGACGTCGCCCTCGTGGAGGTCCTTGGCCTCCACGAACGCCGACTGCGTGGCGTCGTAGAACGGGTGGTGGAACGTGGTGGTGAGGTGGTCGCCCTTGGCGGTCACCTCCGCCGCCTGCGCCTTCTGCGGGGTCGCCGTCAGCGCGCCCAGCACCGCCGCCGAGGCCGCGAGGCCCAGCGCCGCCCTGCGGACGGCCTTCTTGACCGCCGCGCCGCGCTTGGTGGCCTTGATCGTGACGTCGACGAAGTCGTGGTCCGTCTTCGTCACGATGACGGCCGTGACCTTGTGCGCCTCGGTGCTGGAGGCACCCGGCACCGCGTTGGCGACCGTGTCGCCGACCTTGACCTTGTCGATGGCCTTGGTCGTGCCGTTGGCCATCAGCACGTTGGTGTTGCCGGTGAAGCTGTGCGGACGGGCCACACGGCAGCCGATGCCCGACTCGGCACGCGAGCCGGCCCCGTGCGCCTCCGCTCGGGAAGCCGCGGCCTCCGTCGCATCCTTGGCCGCGGTCTCCTCGGCCGCGGCCCCCTTGCCGAACAGACCACCGACGGCCTTCATCGCCTTCGGGGCCGCCTTGGCGAGCAGGGAGCCGCCGATCTTGCCGAGGACTCCGCCCAGCGCGCCGGACACCGCGCCCTCCGCCGCGGAGCCCGCGAAGGCTCCGAGGCTGCATTCGTCGCCGCCCTTCTGGGCGCAGGCGAAGCCCTGGGTGACCAGGGAGCCGACCGCTCCGGCGACCGCCGCGCAGCCGATGGAGCCGACGCCCGCGGTGACCGCCTCGCAGCCCATGAAGACCGCCGTGGAGACCACGAACGAGGTGATCGCGGCCGCGTGGTTCTTCACGAACGTGGCCGTGGTCTTCGCCGCCTTCACGGTGGCGTGGTAGGCCGTACGGGCCGCCTTGGCGACGGTGTGGACGGCCGCCTTGGCGACCTTCTTCGCGGCGTGGACCACACGCTTCACCGTCTTGGTGACCTTGTGGTACGCCGTATGCACGGCGTGTACCGCCGCGTGGTAGACGCGCTTCACCTTGCGTACGGCGTAGTGGTAGACGCGGCGCACCACGCGGACCGTCTTGCGGTACACGTCGCGGACCTGGTGGACGACCTTCTTCGCCACGTGCTTGGCGACCTGGACGACCTGGTGCACCACCTGGACGGCGGCGTGGTAGACCGGCGCCGCGACCTGGTGCACCACCGCGGCGGCCTTGTGGGCCACCTTCTTGGCGCCGCACACCACGTCGTACCAGGAGCAGTTGCCGGACTGGTCCGTGCCCGCGAGCGGGTTGTCGTTGACGTACGCGAACGGGTTCGCGGACACCGAGTTCGGGACCGGGTTCAGCGAGATGGAGTCCTTGTTGCGGAACTGGCCGGTCGCCGGGTTGTACCAGCGCGAGGCCGTGCCCACGTCGCCCGAGCCGGGCTCGGTCCAGCCGGACTGGAAGCCGAGGTGGCCGAGGACGGTGTTGGTGCCGGTGTTCTTGCCCAGCGGGTCGTAGCTCGCCGAGCCCGACAGCGCGGTCGCGCCGGCGGTGAACGTGCCGATCACGTCGTCGTGCTGGTCGGTGAGGGCCAGCGCGCTGCCGGAGGTGCCGTTGCCGACGCCGACCAGAGAGCCCGACGGGTCGTAGGTGTAGGTGTAGTTGCCGTCGGAGGCGATGGTGTTGCTCGCGCCCGAGTACTGGAAGGTGCGGCTGCCCTGGGTCGCGGTGTCGGTGTCGGTGATGTTCCGGCCGGCCGCGTCCAGGTTGTACGCGTGGGTGCCCGCGGTGATCTGGGCGCCGAACGCGTCGGTGGTGAAGGCGACCGTGCCGTCCGACCCGGCCTGCTGGGTCATGGTGCCCCGGGCCGAGTACGCGTAGCTGTGGTTGCCGTCCGAGGTCAGCTGGTCGCGGGCGTCATAGGTGTAGACGTCCGCGCCGACCCGGGTGCGGTTGCCGGAGGCGTCGTAGCCGTAGTTGGTCGTCGTGGAGCCGTTGTTCCACGACGTGAGGCGGTTGGCGTAGTCGTAGGTGTAGGTGTGGGTGGCTGCGCCCGGCACCCCGGTCGTCGTCTTCGACGTCAGGTTGCCGTTCTTGTCGTAGCCGTAGCCCATGGACGCCAGGCCGGTGGCGCCCTGCATCAGGGTGTCGCCGGTCAGCCGGTGGGCGGTGTCGTAGGTGTAGGTGCGGGTCTGGCCGGTGGCGCCGTACTTGATCTGGGAGATCTCGTTCAGCTTGCCGTACGTGTACGTCAGCCGGTTGCCGGTGGCCGCGTCGTCCAGGGTGGACAGCCGGCCCGCGTTGTCGTAGCCGTACGTCGTCGTGCCGGCCGCGTCGGTGCGGGTCAGCGGCGCCGAGTCGGCGTTGTAGGTGAAGCTGGACGAACCGGCGGAGCCGGACGCGTTGAGCAGGTCGCCGCGGTCGTCGTAGCCGAACGCCTCATGGGTGGCCGACTGGTGGTCGGCGCGGCCCGTGATGCCCGCCTCGGCGGTGTCGGCCGACAGGATCCGGCCCGACTTGTCGTAGCTGAAGGAGCGGGTGGCGGTCGCGGCGTCTGCGCCCTGCCCGTCCATCGTCAGGACCTGGTCGTTCATGTCGTACGTCAGGGATGTCGACGTACCGCCCGGCTTGACCGCCTTCACCATCCGGCCGTCCGCGTCATAGCTGAAGGTGGTGGTGGTGTCCGCCGCCGAGGTGTACTGCGCGGTGGACGGCTCGATCACCTTCTCCTGCTGGCCCCATGGTGTGTAGGTGTAGCGCCAGGAGTTGCCCCGCCCGTCGGTGAACCGGGTGCGGTGGCCCGCCTGGTCGTAGCCGAAGCTGGTGGTGATGGACGAGGTGTCGGAGACCGGCTGGATCTCCTGGGTGACCGTGCCCGCCGCGTCGTAGGTGAAGCGGGAGGTGTGGCCCAGCGCGTCGGTCGTGGTGACCGCGTTGCCCACCGCGTCGTAGGTGATGGAGGCCTGCGTGAGCAGGGTGTCCGAGGCGTCGTACTGCTTGTTGTACGTCGGCTGCCCCGACGCGTTGTAGTCGGTCTGCGTCCAGGTGTTGTCCGGCAGGATCGTCTTCTGCTGGTTGCCCTCGAAGTCGTAGGTGTACCGGGTGGTGTTGCCCGCCGCGTCCGTGACGGACGTGGTCTCGCCCGCCCGGTTGTAGCCGTACGAGGTGGTGACCCCGCCCGGCGTCGTCGCCGACGAGATGTGCGTGCCGTACGGGTTGCCCGTCGTCACCGCGTAGGAGTTGGTGCTGGTCAGCGTCCGGGTGGACGGGAACCGCTCCAGGGTGGTGGCGGTGAGCTGGCGGCCCAGGTAGTCGTAGGTCGCCTGGACGGTGGCACCGGTGCCGTCGGTCACCGAGAGCGGGTCGCCGGCGTTGTCGTACGTGGTGTGCACGGTGGCGCCGTCGGGCCTGGTGACCTGGGCGACGCGGCCCAGCTGGTCGTAGAGGTAGCTGGTGGTGCGCCCGCCCGGGGTGGTCGACGACGTCTCGTTGCCCTCGCTGTCGTACGTCCAGGTGGCGGGTGCGGTGACCGACGCGCTGCCACCGGCCGGGGTGTAGGACGGCAGTGTCGCCATGACCTTGTTGCCGTTGGCGTCGTAGGCCGTGGTGGTCACGTCGCCGCCCGGGCCCTGCTCCTCGACGGCCTCACCGAAGGTGTTGAAGCCGCTGGTGGTGACGGGGCGCACGGTCAGCGGGTTGGTGCCGTCCGTCTCCGCCTGGACGGCCGGGGCGGTGGCGACCGCCAGGTTCCCGGCCTCGTCGTAGGCGTAGGTGGTGGTGTTCTGGTTGGCGTCCGTCATGGACGTCTGCAGACCGCGCTTGTCGTACGTGTACGTGGTCTTCTGCTCGTCCGAGGAGGCGGCGGTGCCGCCGGTGCGCCCCTTGCCGTAGAGCGAGGTGATGTCGGACGAGGTGAACGCGCGCTGGTAGACCTGCACGTTCGAGACCCCGCCGGGCAGCGCGTCGCCCACGGCGCCGCCGTACTTGGCGCCGCCGATCATCAGCGGCCCGTGCGCGCTCCAGGGCGCGCTGTTGGTGGCGCTGCCGGAGAGCGTGCCGTTGACGTAGATCTGCACGGCACCGTTGGTGGCGTTGTACACGCCGACCACGTGCGTCCAGCTGCCCGCGACGGGCTTCGCCGTGGAGTAGGCGGCCGGGAACGAGGTCCCCGGCGCGTCCGTGCTGGTCTGCTCCAGGGACCACAGCGGCGCACTGGTGTGCGCGTAGTTGTACTGGAGCATGAACGCGCTGTTGGTGGTGCCGGCCTGGGCGACGACCGTCGCGTTGTGGGTCGGCAGCGACGCCATGTTCACCCACGCGGAGACCGTGTAGGAGGCGGCGGTGTCGAGCACCGGACCGTTGGTGGCGATCTGCTGGCCCGCGTTGCCCGCGAAGGTGGCCTCGGAGCCGTTCCAGGTCACGCCGGTGGCGGCGGCGGTGTTGCCGGAGCCGGAGGCGTCGGTGACGGTCGAGCCGGAGGACTGGTCGAGCTTCCACCAGCCGGTCGGGTGCCCCGCGGCGTCCCCGTACAGCGTCTCGGCGATCTTGTTGCCCATCGCGTCGTACGCGTTGGTGACCGTGCGGTCCCAGCCCGAGGAGTCGTGGCTGTTCTCGGTGGCGATCTCGTCGTCCGGCGTGTACGACACGCTGGTCACCCGGGCGACCCCGGCCGGGTCGAGGGTGGTGGAGGTGTGGCGGGAGGCCGCGTCGACCGTGTGGGTCGTGACGGTCTCACCGTTGTCGGTGGTGCTGGAGAGCAGGTTGCCCGCCGCGTCGTACGAGTTGGACTGCAGGACGCTGGAGCTGCTGCCGTCGGCGCTCTTCTTGGTGACCGTCGAGGTCAGACCGTTGTCGGTGTAGGTGTACGAGGTCGTCGCGCCCATGGCGTCGGTGACCGACGCGAGCCGGCCCGCCGGGTCGTAGGCCCGGGACGACTCGGTCAGCAGCGACGGGGTCTGCGGGTTCACCGGGTCGCCCGCGTACATGACGCCCTGGGTCAGCAGCTGACCGCTGTCGTCGTACGTGTAGCGCGTCTCGGTACCGGAGGAGGAGACCTCCTTGGTCTTGTTGCCCTGGCTGTCGTAGGTGTACGTGACCGTGTTGCCGTTGGACGCGCCCGCGTTGGCGTTGGCGTCCTTCTTGGTGGCGACGTGGTCGTACGCGTCGTACGTCTGCGTCTCGGTGCGGGTGTAGTCGCCGCCGCTGCCGTCCGCCACCGACTGCGAGGTGATGTTGCCGTCGACGTCGAAGACGGTGGTGGAGACCGCCGCGTGCACCGCGCCGGTGACCCGGTCGGTGAGCTGCGGGTCCTTCTCCTGCACGACCTGGCCGTCCGCGTCGTACGTGTACGTCGTGGTGAGCCCGGCCGGGTAGGTGTCGGAGACGACCTTCTTGCTCAGGACCTGGCCGACACCGTCATAGGTGTACGAGGTGACCAGACCGCCGGCGTCCGTGGTCGAGGCCACGTCGCCGTTCTTGAAGTAGGCGACGGAGTTGACCGCGCCGCCCGGGCTGACCGTGCGCACCGGCAGGCCCTTGGGGACGTTGCCGCCGCCGGTCGCCGGGTAGGTGGCGGTGCCGTCGCTGAAGACGGTCGTGGTGGTGCGCCCGTTCGGGAACCCTGCCACGGCCGGACCGGTGATGGTGGTCTGGTTGCCCGCGCTGTCGTAGCCGAAGGACGTCAGATACGTGTTGTCCGCCGCCGAGGCCGAGCGGCCGTCCCGCCGGGTGAGCAGGATGTCGTTGCGCGGGTCGGCGGTGGTGAGCTGCTCGGTGGTGTCGTCCGGGAAGTAGCTGAAGTACTCCGTGGAACAGGCGTTGGCGGCCTGGTTCTGGCAGGTGGTCGTGGAGACCGTGTTGCCGCGGACGTCATGGCCGGTGACCGTCGTCGCCCCGTTGGGGTCGGTGACGGTGTGCTCGAAGCCGCCGGTGTCGTAGCCGAAGCTGGTGGTGTTGCCCAGCCCGTCGGTCTCCGTCAGCGTCCGGTTGTTGTGGTTGACGTCGTACTGGTAGGTGAGGGTGGCGTTGGCCGGGGAGGTGACCTTGACGGTCGACACCGGCAGCAGGCCCGTGGAGTTCTTCGCGGCCTGGAAGTGCGCCGCCGCGTCCTGCGCGGTGAGCGCCGAGCGGTAGGTCGCGGCCTCGGCGAGCGAGCCGTTGAAGTACACGGTCGCCGGGTAGGGCAGACCGGCCCAGCCGGAGCCGGTGGTGCCGGCGCCGAGGTAGTCGGTGGTGCGCCCGCCCGTGGTGAGCGCGGCCGTGCCGGCCTTGGTGGCGGCCTGGGTGCCGTCCAGGTACAGCGTCTGGCTGGTGGGCGAGGCGCTCAGCAGCACGTGGTGCCACTTGCCGTCGGTCACCGTGCCGGTGGTGCCCATCTGGACGGAGCCGGAGGTGGTGTAGAAGCCGCCGTACAGCTTGTTGTCGGTGCCGATCCACAGCTGCGGGGTGGTCGAGGAGACCGTGCCGCCGATCGGCGCGCTCTGCGCGTTCATCAGGATCGCGCCGCCGCGCGTGGTGCTGAACCAGAGCTCGGCGGAGGCGGAGGTGCTGCCGGTCTGGACGTCCGGCACCTTCACCCAGGAGCTGGTCCCGTTGAAGGCCGCCGTCTTCTGGTCGCTGAACGGCCCGGTGGCCCCCAGCGTCACATTGCTGTACGTGCCGGTGCCGCCGCGCGTCTCGTCGACCGCGGTGCCCGCGCCCGCCGCCTCACCGAAGCGGAAGTACGTGGCGGGTGCGCCACCGAGGACCGCGCCCCGGTAGGTCTGGCTGGAGCCGGTGACCGTGGGGGCGCCGAGCTTCCAGACCCCGCCGTTCTCGTCGGTGAGCTGGGTGAGCGCCGCGGTGCCCGGGTCGTAGGTCATCGCCGCGTACGTCTTGCCGGACGGGCGGGTGACCGAGGCGAGCAGGCTGGAGGCGTGTGTGCCGTAGTTGTAGAGCGCGCTGACGTCGGCGGCGACCAGCGGGCGGTCGTACCACGCGGCGCCCGCGATGGAGCCGTTGAAGTAGGTGGCGTAGCCGGTCTTGCTGGTGCTGCTCTGGTGCGGCTGGTCGGGCCAGTTGCCGCCGAGGAAGCCGGTGCCGAGGTAGTTGAACGGCTGGTTCTTGCCGAAGGCGGTGCCGCTCTTGATGGAGACGGTGCCCGAAAGCGAGCCGACCTTGGCGTTGTCGAGGAACAGCGACTGCGAGTTGCCCGCGGCGGAGAGCACCACGTGGTGCCACTTGCCGTCGGCGACCGAGGCGGAGGTGGTGAGCGGGGCGATGCCGCCGCTGTACCAGAACTCGGCGTTCAGCTTGCCGTCGCTGCCGACGTAGATCGACGGAGTGTAGTAGCCCGCCGCGTTGCCCGCGTCGATGGGCTGCGAGGCGTACGAGTAGAGCACGCCGGGACCGGCCGAGGTCTTGAACCAGAGCGACAGGGCGCCCGAGTCGGTGTTGTTGCCGGTGTCGTTGGGGAGCGCCACGGCGGAGGAGGTGCCGTTGAACCCGGCGGCGGTGCCGCCGTTCGGCGGGCCCGCCTGGCCGAGCGTGACGTTCTTGTACGTGGCGTCGAGGGTGTTCTCGTTGCCGAGGACGGCGTCCTTGGCGACGGTGCCGGACGACTCGGTCAGCGGCCACATGGCGCGCGGGTCGAGGTCGAGCGACGCGTTCTGGTACTGGGAGCCCGCCGTGTAGGTGTACTTGGTGCAGGCGGTGGTGGAGGACGGCGGGCAGACCGAGACGAGCTGGTCGCCGGTGTAGCCGTAGGTCCAGGTCAGCGCGGTGGACTGGTCGGTGCCGACGACCGGGTCGGTGACGACGGTCGCCACGTGCGCGGCGGTCGCGCCGGACGGCGTGGACCAGGTGACGTTCAGGGCGCGCCCGGAGACGGCCGAGGCCATCTTGGACACGTGGCCGCCGGACCAGGTGAAGGTCAGGGCGCGGCCGTTGGCGTCGGTCACCGAGGTGAGGCCGTAACCGCCCGAGCCGAGCGCCTGGGTGAAGGTGTAGACGGTGTCGTCCTTGTCGGTCAGCGAGTAGCCGCCGGTGACCGACTTGAAGGTGGAGAAGCGGCCGGAGCCGGCCGAGAAGCTGCCGTCGCCGTTCTTGCCGTACCCGACCTGCGAGCCGTTCGGGTAGGAGACGACCGCGCTGGTGACCGCGCCGGACGCGTTGTACTGCTCGGTGGCCCGGGTGTCGAAGATCGACGACCAGCCGGCGCCGAACGAGCCGGTCCAGCGCGGGTCACGGGAGTTGTAGTCGCGCACCACGTCGAGGCTGGGGCCGACGGTGGACAGGGAGGCGTCCGTGTCGCTGGTGGTGTAGTTGCCGCTGGAGGCGTCGAAGCCGTGGTCGCCGCTGTTCTGCGAGAGCCCCGAGGTGATCACCGGCTGGGGCACCTGGATCTGCAGCGCGTACCAGTCGGCGGCCGGGGTGTAGAGCGAGCCGTCGTACCCCTGGACCGTCCAGTAGTACGTCTGGCCCCACTTGAGCTTGCCCGCCGGGACGGTCCAGTCGCCGTTGGCGATCAGCCCGGAGTCGGCGATCTTGGTGTTGGTGTTGTCGTAGACCTGGAAGTCGTACTGCGGGGTGGTGGTGACGTCGTCACCGGCCCAGGCGGTCAGCTCGGGCGTGGTGGTGTTCGCGACGGCGTTGTTGTTCGGGTACTGCTGGTAGATCTGCGGGGCCGCGTTGCCGGTGTAGGTGACCGACATGTACGGGCCGAGCGCCGGGTCGTTGAACGAGCCGAACTGCTTCCAGTGCAGACTGTCGTTGGTGGCCGCGTAGACGGCGAGGCCGTTGTCGGCGGTGGTGCCGTTGAACCAGCCCTGGATCGCGCTGGTGGTCAGCGGCACGTCCACCCAGTCGCCCACGGTCCGGTCGGCGCCGGTGTTGGCGCAGGCCTTGGGCACGCTCGGGGTGGCGTTGCCGATGGAGGAGCCGTAGGACGGGCCGGGGTAGCCGGTCACCGTGTTCGGCTGCCAGGCCTGGGTGACCAGGGCGACGTCGAACCGCTCCGGGGTGCAGGTGGAGGCCCAGGTGTCGAAGAGGTGCAGGGTCGCCGAGGTGACCGTGGCGTGCGTGCCGTCCCAGGTGTTGTACCAGTGGTTGACGTACGCGGCCGCCGAGTGCGGGCCGGAGTCGTAGGAGCCGACCTTGACGGTCTGCTCCGAGGAGTGGTCGCCGGGGGCGCCGGACTCGGCGTAGGTGGTGGTCCAGCCGTCGGTGACGGTCGGGTCGACGGTGACCGGGAAGACGCGGGCGCGGTCGTGCAGCCAGCGCGGGTCCAGGGTGACCTTCAGCGCGGTCTTCGCGCCCTGGCGGACCAGCTCGTAGGTCACGGAGTGGGTGGTGGCCGGGTCACCGGAGCGCGGATCGACCTTCGCGTCGTAGGCGTACGCGGAAGGGATGCGCTCGACGGTCCTGCCCGCGGTGTCCACCAGGTCGATGGAGCCGTCCTTGGCCTGGCGGGCGGTCATGCCCTTGAGGTCGAGGGGGAACGTCCAGGTGTTCCCGGCCTTCGCCGAGTGCAGGACGATCGCTTCCTTGAGCCCGGTCGCGGTGGGCGCGAGCTCCAGGTCGGTGCCGGGGAGCACGTTCGCGTAGGTGACGCGCGAGCCGTGCGCGGTGCCGGTGACGGGGGCCGCGCCCTGGAGGCCGTAGCTGAGGGCGTGCGAGCCGTCAGTGGCGAACGAGGCGAGCGCCGAGTCGGCGGCCTTTGCGGCGAAGTCCACGTCGAGGGAGTTGGCGGACTCGTGCCAGCGCTTGTCGGGACCGGCTCTCACATCGACGTCGATGGGCTGCCATTTGCCCTCTTCGTCCTTGTAGTTCACCGGCGCCATGGCGACCTGCCGGGTCAGCGTGCCGTCCGCGTTGTCGAAGACCGTGGCGGTACGGGACGACTTGGCCGGATTGCGGTGGCTCGTCTTGGCGTTGAAGCCCTGGGCCGAGCGGCTCTTGCCGCCCTTGGTGGCCTTCGCGTACGGATGGTACGCGTCGAGTTCGCCGTGGCCCTTGCCCGGCTTGTGGCCCTTGCCCTTGTTCGCCTTGGTCGCGGCGGCGGCGGCGTGGTGGCTGTGCCCGGCGGCGGTGCCGCTCTGCTGCTTGGGCAGCGAGCCCCAGTGCGGGTCCTTGAACCAGGCGGTGATCGAGCTGAGACTGGGCAGCGATATACGGCCCAGATGGGCGTCGTCGGCCATGGCCTGCTGGGTGGTCAGCATCAGCGCGAGGCTGGTGAGCAGCAGCAGCGCCACACGTCTTTGACGTCGGCGGTACAACGAAGGCCGCCGTATGGAACGGCGGAAGGGGCGCGGGCGCACGAGGCGACTCCCTGGAGATGGGCACAGATCGGCCAAAGGCAGAAACGCGCCGATCCTGTCCGTAAAGAGCACCTAAATGACAGTCAGCAGACCTGTTCTTGGCAGCTGCTTGAGCAACCCATTGCTTAAGTGGAATGGGTTGTTCCGTCTGTCCGTTTCGCGCTTTCCCGTATTTTTGCCAGAAGAAGTCCGGCGGGATGCATCCGCCGGTCAGGGAAAGGCAATGGTCAAGCGCGTCCCGCGGGCGACGGGAGGCGCAGCAGACCGTCGACGGGCCGCCGGATCCCGGCCGCGGGCCGGGTCGCCGGTGCCGTAGCGGCTCTCGAAGTACGGCAGGACCGCGCGGTACCCGGCGAGCGCGGCGGCGCCGTCGCCGAGCTGCTCCAGGCGGAGCGCGGCGTCGTGGCGGAACGCCAGGGCCCGCGGGTCGGCCGGGCCCGCCTCGGCGGCCCGCTCCTCGGCGAGCCGGCGCAGCTCGGGCAGCGCCCGGCGGTACTGGCCGTCGCCCATCGGCGTCGCCGCGTACCCCTACGCAGGATCCGCACGGCCGGGGGAGCCCTCGCCGTGCCGGGCGGCGGCGGCCGGCAGGATCGCGCCGAGGATGTCCACGGCCGGGGTGATGCCCCTCGCCGAGCAGCCGCTTGGCGGCACGAAGGCCACCGGCACCCCGAAGGGCACGTTCAAGGCAACAGGGGCACGTTCAAGACGGGCCCAGCGTCAGCCGTGCCAAGCGGAGACGCCGTGCCACGAGCAGCGGCCGGGCCGCACGCCGTGGCCGGAGAGGCGGCCGGGCCTCACCCCGTGGGCAGCTTCTGCTGCGGGCACTCGGTGAGGACCTTCTTCATCGCCTCCTTCTCGGCGTCCGTCACCCACACCCCGTACTTCTTCTTGACGGCCACCTGGTCCGCCACATACGTGCAGCGGCCCGCCGCGAACGTCGGCAGCCAGGTCGCCGCGTCGCCGTCGCTCTTGCGGCGGTTGGCACTCGCGTCCACGGCCAGCAGGTTCAGCGGATCGTTGGCGAAGGCCACCCGCTTCTTCTTGTCCCACTGCTGGGCGCCCTTCTGCCAGGCGTCCGAGAGAGCCACCACATGGTCGATGTCGACCTTGCTGCTGCCCCGTACGAACTTGATGGTCTCGCCGGTGTAGACGTCCTTGGTCAGCGTCCCCGACGCGACGTCGCACTTGCCCTTGAACTTCAGGTCCTTGAGATCCCGTTTGAGGATGTCCTCCCGGGTGGCGCAGCCGTTGGCGTCCGTGTCGGTCCAGCCCTTGCCGAACTGGTCGCGCGAGTAACCGGTCTTCGCCGCCCGGCCCTTCACGGTGAGGGTGTCGACGGCGGCCGCGGCGGAACCCTGCGCGGCGGGCGCGCCGGGCTTCGCCTTCTTGGCGTCGGTCTTGCTGTCGGAGCATCCGGTGAGGGCGAGCGCGGCCGCGAGCGCGGCGGCGGGAAGGGCAATTCGGTACGTACGCATCACAACGGGCCGTCCTCGAAGGAAGTTGGCGGAACCCCGCGATCCTAAGAGTCCCACCCGGCCACCCGGCGGCCATAGGGGCCCGAAGGCGGAAAGCCGCGGCCGGGCCGGCCGCCCGCGCACGGCGGCGCGGGGCCCGCATCCGGCCGTGCCCCTCTCCACCGGCAGGGGCCCGCCCAGAACGGGGCGGCGGCGCGCAGCGTCGTGACCGTACTTGCCTCCCCCGACGAAGGAGACCGCGGATGGGGATCCTCGTCCCGGTGGCCGCAGGCCGGGTGGGCGCCGCCCACCGTCCTCCTTCGTCAGGACCCCAGGATCGTGGTGAGGAACTCCCCCGTCCACGCCAGCAGTTCGCGGCCCACCACCGGCTTGCCGCCGATCTTGCCCGCCGTCGGGCGCGGCACCAGGATCTGGTGCGTGGGCGCCTTGACGACCGTACGCGGATACAGCCGCTTCAGACGCAGCTCCTGGGACTCGCGCAGCTCCACCGGGGCGAACCGGATGTTGGCGCCCTGGAGCACGATCTCGCCGACCCCGCAGGCCCGCGCCAGCATCCGCAGCCCGGCCACGAGCAGCAGGTTCTCGACCGGCTCCGGCAGCTTGCCGTACCGGTCGGTGAGCTCCTCGCGGACCGCCCTGATGTCGTCCTCGGAGTTGGCCGAAGCGATCGCCCGGTAGGCCTGGAGGCGCAGCCGCTCGCCCGGCGCGTAGTCGTGCGGGACGTGCGCGTCGACCGGCAGCTCGATCTTGACCTCCAGCGACGGCTCCTCCTCCACCCCGCCCTCGACGGCGGCCCGGTAGTCGGCCACGGCCTCGCCGACCATCCGGATGTACAGGTCGAAGCCGACGCCCGCGATGTGTCCTGACTGCTCGCCGCCGAGCAGGTTGCCCGCGCCGCGGATCTCCAGGTCCTTCATCGCCACGTACATGCCCGCGCCCATCTCCGTGTGCTGGGCGATGGTCGCCAGGCGCTCGTGGGCGGTCTCGGTGAGCGGCTTCTCCGGCGGGTAGAGGAAGTACGCGTACCCGCGCTCGCGGCCCCGGCCGACGCGGCCGCGCAGCTGGTGGAGCTGGGAGAGGCCGAAGTTGTCGCCGCGCTCGACGATCAGCGTGTTGGCGTTGGAGATGTCGATGCCGGACTCGACGATCGTGGTCGAGACGAGCACGTCGAACCTCTTCTCCCAGAAGTCGACGACGACCTGCTCCAGCTGGCTCTCGCCCATCTGGCCGTGGGCCGTGGCGATCCGCGCCTCGGGGACGATCTCGCGCAGCCGGGCGGCCGCCCGGTCGATGGACTCGACCCGGTTGTGGATGTAGAAGACCTGGCCCTCACGCAGCAGTTCGCGGCGGATCGCGGCGCCGATCTGCTTCTCCTCGTACGGCCCCACGAAGGTGAGCACCGGGTGGCGCTCCTCCGGCGGGGTGGTGATCGTGGACATCTCGCGGATGCCGGTGACCGCCATCTCCAACGTACGGGGAATGGGCGTGGCGGACATGGTCAGCACGTCGACGTTGGCGCGGAGCTTCTTCAGCTGCTCCTTGTGCTCGACGCCGAAGCGCTGCTCCTCGTCGACGATGACCAGGCCGAGGTCCTTGAACTTGGTCTCGGCGGAGAAGAGGCGGTGGGTGCCGATGACGAGGTCGACGGCGCCGTCCTTGAGCCCCTCCAGGGTCGCCTTCGCCTCGGTGTCCGACTGGAAGCGGCTCAGCGCCTTCACGTTGACCGGGAACTGTCCGTACCGCTCGGAGAACGTGCCGAAGTGCTGCTGGACCAGGAGCGTGGTGGGCACCAGGACCGCCACCTGCTTGCCGTCCTGGACGGCCTTGAAGGCCGCGCGGACCGCGATCTCCGTCTTGCCGTAGCCGACGTCGCCGCAGATCAGCCGGTCCATCGGGACCGTCTTCTCCATGTCCTCCTTGACCTCGGCGATGGTGGAGAGCTGGTCGGGCGTCTCCGCGTACGGGAACGCGTCCTCCAGTTCGCGCTGCCAGGGGGTGTCCGGGCCGAAGGCGTGGCCGGGGGCGGCCATCCGCGCCGAGTACAGCTTGATCAGGTCGGCGGCGATCTCCTTGACCGCCTTCTTGGCCTTCTGCTTGGTCTTGGTCCAGTCGGCGCCGCCGAGCCGGTGCAGCGTCGGGGCTTCGCCGCCGACGTACTTGGTGACCTGCTCCAGCTGGTCGGTGGGGATGTAGAGCCGGTCGCCGGGCTGGCCGCGCTTGGCGGGCGCGTACTCGACGAGCAGATACTCGCGGGTGGCGCCCTGGACGGTCCGCTGGACCATCTCCAGATAGCGGCCGACGCCGTGCTGCTCGTGCACGATGAAGTCGCCGGCCTGGAGGGTGAGCGGGTCGATGGTCTTCCGGCGGCGGGCCGGCATCCGGCCCATGTCCTTGCTGGCCGTGCGCTGCCCGGTCAGATCGGTCTCGGTGAGCACGGCGAGCCGCAGGGCCGGGTCGATGAACCCGTGCTCGACGGCGCCACAGGCGACATGGACGACCGAGGGACTGATTTCGGCCAGATCCGCGTCGAGTCTCGCGGCGATGCCCTCGCCGCCGAGGACCTCGACGGTCCGGGACGCCGGGCCGTGGGCCTCCGTGACGTACACCGCGCGCCAGCCGTCGGCGAGCCACTGCTTGGTGTCCGCGAGCGCCCGCTGGGTGTCGCCCCGGTAGGTCTCCGGCGCGTGCATGCCCAGCTTCAGCGTTGAACCCGCCGCGTCAGCGGCCGATGTCACCGTCAGGTCGGTGTCGTCGGCCGCGAACGGCGAGACCGACCACCACATCATGCCGAGCTCGCGGGCCCGGTCGCGGACGTCCGCGATGCCCCACAGCGAGGCCGCGCCGACGTCGATCGGAGCGTCCCCGCCCCCGGCCGTCGCCGCCCAGGAGGCCTGGAGGAACTCCTGGCTGGTCGCCACCAGGTCGGTCGCCCGGGTGCGCACCCGCTCGGGGTCGCAGACGACCGCCATAGCGCCCTTGGGCAGCACGTCGAGCAGCAGCTCCATCTCGTCGACCAGGACCGGTGCGAGCGACTCCATGCCCTCGACCGCGATCCCCTCCGCGATCTTGCCGAGCAGCTCGCCCAGCTCCGGGTGCGCCTCGGCCAGCGCGGCGGCCCGGCTCCGCACCTCGTCGGTGAGCAGCAGCTCGCGGCAGGGCGGCGCCCACAGACCGTGCTCGGCGACTTCGAGGGACCGCTGGTCCGCGATCTTGAAGTACCGGATCTCCTCGACGTCGTCGCCCCAGAACTCGACCCGGAGCGGGTGCTCCTCGGTCGGCGGGAAGACGTCCAGGATGCCGCCGCGGACCGCGAACTCGCCGCGCTTCTCGACCAGTTCGACCCGGGAGTACGCGGCCGCCGCCAGGCCCTCCACGATCTCGTTCAGATCCGCCGACCGCCCGGTCCGCAGCGCCACGGGCTCCAGCTCCCCGAGCCCCTTGACCTGGGGCTGGAGCACCGAACGGATCGGCGCGACCACCACACTGACCGGGCCCGCCGCCGGGTCGTCGTCCCGGGGGTGCGCCAGCCGGCGCAGTACGGCGAGGCGGCGGCCCACCGTGTCGCTGCGGGGCGAGAGGCGCTCGTGCGGCAGCGTCTCCCAGGACGGATACTCGGCCACCTCGTCCGGAGGCAGGAGCGAGCGCAGTGCCGCAGCCAGGTCCTCCGCCTCGCGCCCGGTCGCGGTCACCGCGAGCACCGGGCGCCCGGTCTCGCGGGCCAGGGCGGCCACCGCGAAGGGCCGCGCGGCGGGCGGGCCGACCAGGTCGATGTGCATCCGGTGGCCGTCGGTGGCGGCCTTCACCGCTTCGGCGAGCGCCGGGTCTCGTACCACCGCGTCCAGCAGACCGTGCAGGCTCATGAAGGGATCCATCCCGGGGAGAGGGCAACGCGAACCACCCGACACGTCGTACGGGCCGGGGGTTCCCAGCGTACGGCGTGGGTGTGACAGCCGCGCGGGAAGCAAGCCAAGGGGAACAGTGGGCCGGATCACCCCTTTGGCGGTACCCCTGAGCAAAGGGTGAGCCTTTGCAAATCTTGTGGAACCCCATAGGCTCGCCCGGACGTGCCGAACGCCTGGCAAGACGGCGGCGTCGCGGCGACCACGCCATGAAATCAGTGCCCGAGGGGAACCCGCTCGACATGCCCGACCAGGCGCGGACAGCGCTCCTTCAGCCCGAGCCGGTGCTCAGCGGCACCGGCGCCCCGCAGCGGACCGGCCCCGCGGTCGAGGGGAGCCGGCCGAGCCGTATCTACGCGCTCGACGGTCTGCGCCTCCTCGCGGCCCTCATGGTCGTCATGTTCCATTACATGGCACTCACCGGACGATGGCCGGAATCCGACTCGCGGGCCAGATTTCCGGCCACGTACCCGATCGCCGCCTACGGCTGGCTCGGCGTCCAGCTCTTCTTCCTCATCAGCGGCTTCGTGATCTGCATGAGCAGCTGGGGCAAACCGCTCCAGTCGTTCTTCGTCTCGCGGGTGGTGCGGCTCTACCCCGCGTACTGGTTCGCGGTCATCGCCACCACGGTGGTCGTGACGGCCGTCCCGAACGGGCTGAGGGCGCAGGCGTTCTCCGACGTCCTCACCAATCTCACGATGTTCCAGGAGCCGATGGGCGTCGAGAGCGTCGACAGCGTCTACTGGACCCTCTTTGCCGAACTGCGGTTCTATTTGCTGTTCGCAGTGGTGGCCTGGCGGGGGCTGACCTACCGCCGTGTCCTCTTCTTCTGCTGCGCCTGGGCGGTGGCCAGCGCGCTCGCCTACCAGTCCGACGACAGCACGATCCGGATGATCGTCATGCCGGACAACAGCTGGTGCTTCATCGCGGGTGTCGCGTTCTATCTGATGTACCGGTTCCGGCCGAACCTGATGCTCACCGGCATCGTCCTGTTCTGCGCCGCCGCCTCGCTGCCTTCCGCCCGCCGCACCTGGGAGCACGCCCAGGAGCGCCTCAGCCACCCGATGCCGGACTGGCCGGTCACCGTGATCGTGGGGGTGTGCTTCGCGGTGATGGGCCTGGTCGCCACCGGGAAGCTGTCCTGGATCCAGTGGCGCTGGCTGCCGTACGCGGGCGCACTGACGTATCCGCTCTACCTCCTCCACGAGTACATCGGCTGGGAGATCATCGGCGCGCTCTCGCCCCAGGTGAAGCCGGTCCCGCTGGTCAGCGGGGTGATCGCGCTGATGCTTATGGTGTCCTGGCTGGTGCACCGGTACGTGGAGCGGCCGCTCGGCAAGCGGCTCAAGCAGGGCCTGCAGAAGCTCTGAGACCGGTTCGGGGACCCGTCCTGAGCCCCCTTCCGGGACCGTCGTGAGACCCGTCGCGCGACCCGTCCTGAGTCCCTTCCTGAGTCCCGTCCGAAAATTCTTGCGGTGACCTGTCAACCGAACGGCCGCCGCCAGGCGTACATCCCGTGAGACCTGTCCGCCGACAGGTCTGTCCATCCGACGGGAGCCGCCTTGACCGACGACGAGTTCGAGGAGTTCTACGCTCACTCGGTCAAGGACCTGGTCGGCCAGGTCTATCTGATGACCGGCGACCTCCACGAGGCGCAGGACGTCGTCCAGGAAGCATTCGTACGGGCCTGGGGCCGCCGCGCGAAACTGCGGCGCGAGGCCGGGCCCGAGGCGTGGATCCGCACCGTCGCCTGGCGGCTCGCGGTGAGCCGCTGGCGCCGGCGCCGCCGGGCCGGTGAGGCCTGGCGGCTGCACAGCGGCGGCCGCTCCGAAGCCGCGCGCGGCCCCGACCCGTCCTCCGTCGCCCTCGTCGACGCTCTGCGCCTGCTCTCCGAACGCCAGCGGCGCGCGGCCGTCCTGCACTACGTCTGCGATCTCACCGTCGAGCAGGTGGCCGCCGAGACCGGCCTGTCCACCGGCACGGTGAAGACGCACCTCTCCCGGGCGCGCGCAGCGCTGCGGCCCCACCTCACCTCCGAGGAGGAACAGGGTGTCTGAATTCCCCCATGGCTCCCCCGACGGCCGCGAAGGCGATCCGGCCCTGGCCCGGGCGCTGAAGCGGGCCGCCGCCGAGAGCGGGCGCCGGATCGTGCCGGAGCCGCCCGCGCGGGTCGCCGAGCGCGGGCTGCGGCGCCGTCGCCGCACCCTCGCGGCGACCGCCGCCTGTGTCGTGTGCCTGGTGGCCGGTACGGGCGCGGTGGCCGCGCTCAAGATCCAGGGCGGCTCCGGGACGACGGTTCCGGCCAACCCGCCCACCCCGTCCGGCACGCCCTCCGGGTCGCCGTCGTACGGCACGCCGTCGCGGAGCCCGTCCGCCGTCCGCACTCCGTCGCCCGGCGGGTCCGGCTCGGCGTCCCGCGCGGTCCCCTCGTCGAGCGTGCCGCCGCCCTCCCCTCCCGAGAGCTCGCCCGGCGGCGCCCTGCCCGGCGGCCCCAGGGACACCGGATCGCCCACCCCGACCGACCACGCGAGCCCGCCGCTGTCCCCCACCGCCACCCCGTCCCGCATCCACTGACCCGAGGACCTCACCGTGCACGGAGTTCTACTCGCGCTGCCCGAAGAACGGGTCCGCCCCGGACTCGTACCGGAGGGCACCGCACCGAAGAGCCGCATCCGCGCGCCCGGCGCCCGCGACCCGTACCTCCTGGCCGCCGCGCTCTTCGCCGCGTACGCCACCGTCTCCGTGCTCCGGTACCGGCGGATGGAGACGCTCTCCTGGGACCTGGGGATCTTCGAGCAGGCGGTCCGGGCCTACGCCCATCTGCGCGCCCCCGTCGCCGACCTCAAGGGGCCGGGCGCGAACATCCTCGGGGACCACTTCAGCCCCGTCACCGCGCTGCTCGCCCCCTTCTACCGGCTCTTCCCGACCCCCGTCACCCTGCTCGTCGCCCAGGCGGCGCTGTTCGCGCTCTCGGCGGTGCCGGTCACCCGGGGCGCCGCCCGGCTCCTCGGCCGGGGCGCGGGGCTCGCGGTCGGCGTCGCGTACGGGCTCTCCTGGGGGCTCCAGCGCGCCGCCGACTTCGACTTCCACGAGATCTGCTTCGCCGTGCCGCTGCTCGCCTACGCCCTGGAGGCCGTACTGGACCGGCGCTGGCGGGCGGCACTGTGCTGGGCCCTGCCGCTCGTGCTGGTCAAGGAGGACCTGGGGCTGACCCTCGCGGCCGTCGCGGTGGTCGTCGCGCTGCGCGCCCGGCGGAACTCGCCGCGCACCGCCGCGTACGCGCTCGGCGTCGCCGCGTTCGGGATCGCGGCCGTCGCGGTCATCCTCACCGCGGTGATACCGGCCTTCAACTCGACCGGCGCGTACGACTACTGGGGCAAGACCACGGGCGCCGGACCCTTCGCCGCCACCGGCACCAAGCTGCGCACCCTGCTGTGGCTGCTGCTCCCCACCGGGCTGCTCGCGGTGCGCTCCCCGCTGTTCCTGGCCGCCGTGCCGACCCTGGGCTGGCGGTTCCTCTCCTCCGACGACCACTACTGGTCCACCGACTGGCACTACAGCGCCGTGCTGATGCCCGTCCTCGCGCTCGCCCTGGCCGACGCCGTGGACACCGGCCGCCGCAGCCCGCGCCCCTGGCTGCGTACCTACGCCCGCCAGCTGCCCGGCGCCGCGGCCGCCGCCGCCCTCGCGCTGACCACCTCACTGCCGCTGTACTCGCTCACCGAGTCCGCCACCTACCGCAAGAGCCCCGAAGTGGCCGAGCGGGAACGGATGCTGGCGACCGTCCCGGACGGGGCGACCGTCGAGGCCGACGTCGGGCCGATCGCCCGTCTCACCTCCCGCTGCCGGGTGTTCTGGGTCGGCGACACCCGCCGGGTCGTCCCCGAGTACATCGCGCTCGACAACGTCTCGGGCTGGGCCGGGAACCCGCTGGAGTACGCCCGCGAGCTCCACCCGGGCACCCGGTACGCGGTCACGGGCGTGGCGTACGGATACGTACTGCTTGAGCGGCAGCCGTAGCAGGCCGCCACATATGAAGCGGCCCCGGGGGGGTTGGGAGGGGTTACCAGGGGGGGCCCGCCCGCCCCACTAGCACCGTTCCCCGCCCGAAGTGGGTTCGAGCAAACGCCCTCGGCCCTAACAGAAAGA